>PMIZ01000242.1 GCA_003157225.1 Actinomycetota bacterium
GGCTGGAGCGCCGCGCGCCAGCCCACCGCCGCCATGGCCGCCCGCCTGCGGGCGGCCTCCAGCTCCGCCGGGGTGTTGATGTTCATGAAGAGGGCTTCGGGGTCTCCGTAGGAGCCATCATTCAGATCGAGATAGCCGGTGTTGAGATCGGGGTAGATATCGAAGATCCGCCGCCCCCCGGAGGTGATGAACTGCCGGTAGCCCTCGAGCGTCGCTTTGCCGTACACAGCGCACAGCGGCTGGAGATACTCGCCGTGCCGGGGCACGAACACGTCGAAGCCGGCGGACTTGGCGGCCAAGACCCGCAGAAACCGCGGCGTCACAAACGGTGTGTCGCAGGCCAAGCAGATGACCCGTTCGGTGGGGGCCGCCAACACGGCGGAGTAGATCCCGACGGCCGATCCGACCTCGCTCAGGGCGTCGTTCACCACAGGCAGGCCCAGATCCTGGAACCTGGATGGTTCGCGGGTGACCACGAACACATCAGCAAACAGCCCCGCGAAGCGGTCCCTCATCCACTCCAGAAGAGTGCCACCCTGGAACGACACGAAAGCCTTGTCCTCGCCCAGACGAGTGGAAAGACCACCCGCGAGCAGCGCCAGACTCACCCTGTCGTCCATGCAATCGCCTCCTCAGCCAGTCAGCGCGTGCAGCGCCGTGATGAGAGAGATTACCTCACCTTCGCCGCCCTGGCAGATCTCGGCTCGGGCGTCCCGGACCAACGTCACGGCCACGCGGGCAGATGGACCCCCAGAGATGACGGTGTTGGATGACGGTATCGTCGACGCCCGCCATTCGGCGCAGAGGGGATCTAGAAGCAACCGAGCTCGCATATGCGCACTTTCACGCCGGCCTCATTGCAGGCCTTTCCCAGTGCGCTGTAGTCCACGCCCAACTTCTCGGCGAGGGCTCGCGCGTCGTGACAGGTGAGCACACCATTGTTCGCGGCCTCGACCACCGCTTCTTTCACCTTCTCTTGGTCCATGGCAACCTCCGAACGTGCGTTGACCTCGTGGAACTGCTGGCCACTGCCTCAGCTGACCTGAGGTGATCACCCTACCCCAAGAATGCGCCACCGCCCAGTGGGAGAATGGCAGATCAGCATTCTCGACCTGGTTCTTCCCTCGTCAAGGCGCCGTCTTCTCCTGTCAACGCAGCTCCGCGCCGCTAGCGTCCCACGTCCGCACCGAGTAGAATCGCAGCAGTCCGCGAGATCGGAGGGGTAGTGCCTGCTTTCAACCGCATTCTGGCCGCCTACGAGCAAGGCCTGAAGAAGCTGGCCGACGAACTTGTCGCCGAGAACAATCCCCCTGAGCACGATCGAGCCCAGCTCATGTTGATCACGCGCGTTCTCCAGGCCGTAGTCAAGACGTATGAGGCGCACCAACTCGACCAAGCCGTCACTCACGAGGGCGTCAAGTCTGTCATGTTCGCGGCCACGGGCGGCGAGCGCCATATACTCAACGTCTCCCTGCGGCGCCTGGTGGACGACGCGCTCATGACGCCCTGGTACGCGCGCTTTCTCAACAGCAGCCTGGGACTCAAGCGCACCATCATCATCAGCGGAGCACCGGACACAGGCAAATCCACGTTACTGAACGCGCTCGTCGACCTGCTTCCGCGCGACCATCGCATTGTGTCCATCGACGATACCGACGAGAGCCTTCCGGTGCTTCACGATCGCTCGTTCACGGTCCAGCTCAAGGCCAAACGAGGTACACCGGCCCGTACCGCCGTCTTCCGCAAAGCCGCCGACATGAAGCCCACCTGGGTGGTGGCTGGGGAACTGGTGCGACGAGACGGTCCGAGCTTCCTGGAAGCCCTCACCGACAGTCAATCGGGCGGCCTGACCACCGTCCAGACGGTCGACCCGGAGACCACGCTCAATGACTGGCTCGCGATGAACAAACCCGCTGCCGAGCAACTGAAAATGCTCAACCCACTGGTGGTGCATCTGCGGCGCGACGCCGACGGACGTCCTCACGTGGAGCGGGTCATCGAGGTCACTACGGACAAAGGCTGCCTTGTGATCACGCGTCGGGAGCAGGTGGACACCGAGCAAGTGGGCGTCACCGGCGGACAGCGCAGCGAGCTGGCCCTCGCCGAACAGCGACGGGAGATGGCCTGGAGGTCGTGAGTGGCCAAGGGGCACGTAGGCCTCTTGTCAGTGGGAACGCAGCAGGGGCCCCGAGGGGCAGAGTATTCGACGCACCGCGCCCGCTGGAGACAATCCGGCGCGCCACCCCTATTATTGGGGCATGGAGAATCACGACATGCCGCACGAGCGTCAGCGCGCACAGCAGTTGCTTTCTGAGTTCGGGGGCTCCTCCTACGGCCACTTCCAAACCGCGCCAGACAAGTCCTTCTTCTTCTCGGCAAGCGGGCGATCGTTTGTGGCCTATCGGGTCGTCTCCCGGGTGGCTCTTGCTCTCGGAGATCCAGTGGGACCAGCCGAGGAGACCGGCGAGGCAGCCGGTGCCTTCGTGGCCTACGCCCGCAAGAACGGCTGGACGGCCGCCTTCCTCATGCCCGACCGGATTACCTCGTACCGGGAGCTGGGCCTCTCCGTGCTCAAGATCGGGGAGGAAGCGGTGGTCGACCTTGAACGCTTCGCGGCCGGGACGTCTAAGGGCCGGCGCTTCCGCTACATCAAGCGGAAACTCGGTGGCGAGGGATACTCTTGCGCGCGGTATCTGCCCCCACATTCCCCGGAACTACTTGACGAACTAGAGGATGTATCCCGGGAGTGGCTTTGTCTACCTCATCATCGCGAGTACGGCTTCCATCAGGGATGCTTCGATCGCGAGGTTCTAGCCCAGACCTCGGTCTTCAGCCTTCGAGACCCGGGCGGGCGTCTGATCGCCTTTGTAAGTCAGGTCCCCTCCCATCGCGCCGGCGAAGCAAAAGGCGACCTTATGCGGCGTCGACCAGGTATCCACTGTCGGGGCATGGACCTGGTATTCACCGAGATGCTTCTCTGTCTGAGAGACGAAGGGTATCGGACGTTCAATCTGGGCNNGGCGTGGGTGAGAGCGCGGATTCCTCCTTGCTCGAAAAGATCATGCACAGCGTCGGTGAGCGGGTAGGCTGGTTTGCCGGCCTGGGGAGACTGCGGCAGTACAAGAGCAAGTTCGAACCCGCTTGGGAGGACCGTTTCCTTGTCTATGACCGCAGCCTGTTCGCGCTACCCCGGATCGGCCGCGCCATGGCCCGATCTCTCTAGAGCCTTGAAACGCGGAGGCGGCAGACCACGCGCGAAACTAATGGAGGCGCTACCGGGAAGGACGTCTATGAGGCGGCTCCGCGTGCCTCAGTCGTTCTTCAATCTGTCGAGGCCCACGAAGATCTCGGCCCCTTGGCCAAGTCAAGAGCGCTCCGGAGGGAAGAAAGGCCGCGGAGCTGTGGCTGCTTCACGGCACCTTCGGTGCGACGCAGGGTGACTGCGGTTTCCGCCAGGGAGAAGGAGAGGACGTAGCGACAGACTACCAGCCGGAGTCACGGCTGGGGCGTGCGGAGCGAGACCGAAGGACGAGCCCGGTGGTGAGAAAGGCCTTCGCTGCTCGTGAGACTCGTCGGCGTAGATGAGCTCCTGGTGCCGAGGCAGGGTCTCCGAGCGGCACCTCCAGTATAGAGACACCCGAGGATCCCAACAGCGTCGGGATCGCTTCTATCGCTTTGCCGTCAAAGCGTGCATACTCGGCGCCGAGCGACCTGGCAAACAGCTCCCAGTCGGGACATTGCACGCGCGTGCCGTACGCATGACCATATTCGCTGATCTGTTGGGCTCGAATCAGACCCAGGTGACCATCACTGAATACGATGACGGTGAGCGCGAGTTGTTCGCGTATGGCAGTCAGGAGTTCCATACCGCTCATCACCAAGCCGCCGTCCCCCACCAGGGCGACGCTCATTCGGTCCGGACACGCCAGCTTGGCCCCGATGGCGGCGGCCACCCCGAAGCCCATCGATTGGAAGTCCGAGGGCACGATGAGCCCGCGCGGTGCAAGGACCTGGAAGTGGCGGCGGGCCAGGACCTCATGCAGCCCGGCGTCCGTAGTCAGAAAGCTCTCGCGAGGCATGTACGCTCTAAGCAACTGAAAGAACCCCGATACTCTCGTTGGCGTTGCACCCGGGATCATCGGCTCCGGACCGGTCGATTCCAGTGCCTTCATCGAGCTCACCCGGGCCTCCTCGATCTGCGCCGGTTGCCAGCCCGGGTGGCGCGTTTCGAGTCGAGAACGCGCTCCCAGGAGGCTCTTCAACAGTCCGGAAACGTCAGCCAGGACCGCGCAAGATGCAGGGTAGTTGGCCCCCAGAGTCTCCGCTGAGGCATCGACATGGATCAGCTTCTCCGGAGGAATACGAAGTCCAAACCAATGCGTTCCGATCTGCGACATCTTGCAGCCGAGAGCGAGCACGAGATCGGACGACTCGACCAACTTGTTCATAATCGGGGTAGCAGGCCCCTGAAAATCCAGGGGGAGGCAAAGCGCGTGATCCTCGGGCAGCACGCCGCGGGCCGATATGGTCGTCACCACAGGGGCTTGGAGGAGTGTGGCCAGCTCCATCAGTTCGGCGGCAGCCGGGACGGTTCCCTGACCGACATACAGCAGAACACGAGCAGCTTTCAAGAGACGTTGCACGATCTCCTCGACCCGCTCCGCATCCGGCGGGCAGGGCTCCCGACGAGATGAAAGGGGACCGAGTGTCGCCCGCTCTTTCAACGCCCGCGCCGCCACCTCGACCATGACAGGCCCGGGCTCTCCGGAGCGCGCATGCAGGAAGGCCTCGGCGACCGTGGATCGGAGCTTCTCAGCGCTATTCACAAAGTAGACACGCTTCGCGACCGGTCCAACCATGGTCGCCTGATCGATGCGTTGAGCCAGGAATGCGCGACCAGGCAGATCGTCGCGCCCCACAACGATGTACAAAATCCCTGCCGAGTCCAGACGCGCCTCCGCGATCCCGCTCAGCGCGTAGGTGAATCCAGGGCCCGCGATGGTGGTCAAGACGCCGGTCTGCCCCGAGGCTCGGAAGTAGCCATTGGCTGCGAAAGACGCCTCGAGTTCGCTCGTGTTTATCACAGTCTGGAGCCGCGAGCGGCGGAGGGATTCAAGAAGGGGGATGTTCGGCGAGCCCGGTACTCCGAAGACGTGCCTCACCCCTAGTTCCTCGAGCGTCGCACACAAGATGTCACTGCCGATCATGGCTCTCATGTTGGCACCCTGTAGGTCAAGATCCTGTGATCAGCTGTGTCTGAAGCGTAGCTTCATTGCGGGACCGAGAAGCCGGATCACCCCGCGATCTGGCCGCTTCAGGTTCAGATAGAGCTTCAGGTCGCCGCCAAGCTGGCCCTTGAAGTGGGTGACTGGGCCAAGGGCCGCGCCCGTGAGATCGTTCCCTTGATATCCCGCGCGGTGAAGTTCATCAAAGACCCGCCAGCGCAAGAAGGCGCTGGCGCCGAGACTGAGGAACTCAGAGTCGGAAGCGGCGGCTACCGTGTGGGTGACGGGGTGCCCGCCCGTCAGCACCAACTGCGCGGCAACGGAGCGCCCGTTGGCCAACCGAGCGTGGAAGAGGCGACCGAGTCCGCCGTCCCGCAGGCGCTCCACGTAGTCACGGAAGTGCCTTTCTGGGAGGTACAGGCTCGCGCCCTTGCGCCGGTGTATGTCTTCGTGCATTCGATAGTAGCTCTCGAAGTCCCCGTCCTCCGTGAACTGAACTCCCCCCTCCTCGCAGCGCCTCACCAGGCGCCGGAGGTTCTGTTCGATCCTCCCCCATGTTGCCTCCAAGTCCGCAAGTGAGACAACGTAGGTGTAGTTGGGGTAGGCGATCCAGCCCGCCCGAAGAAACGGTCTGGCATCAGCGAAAGGCGATCGGCACCTCAGACTCAGGCGGGGAACGCCAATCCCGTCGAGTGCGACGATGAGAGCAGCAGCGACCTCGAGATCTCGAGCTGTACAAAGGGAGGGGTACCGTGACTCGCATCGGGCGAGCACAGGGCCGTTGTAGAACAGAAGCAACCGCGGGGCGACCCATAAGCCCAGACGGCGTGCCTCCTCATAGAGCGCGATTCCCCCCAAAATCTCGTCGTTTCGCTCAATGGAGAGGATGCGGAATCGCCCCCCCGTTGCGGCGCAAAGGATTTCGAGGTACTCCGGCAGGCTGTAAATGCTCCCCTCGGGGGAGTCCCTGACCATGCCGCTCCAACGTGCGTACTCGGCCTCAGGGAGAAACCGCGTTCGCAAGGGTGATTTCACGGCCTGCATCTCCCCTGCTGGCATGGATCATCTCGCACGTGTTCGTGGCTGGCGGAATCGAGAGCGGGTGGTCCAGGTAGGCGATCGGCTGCCTGGATCCGGCACACCGCTTCTTCTCCCGCTTCTTCAAGGGAACAGCGCCGCAAGGCGACTGTGGGGCAACGCCGCACTGGCTCATAGGCAGGAGTCAGTACCCTCTGGACCCGGAATCCGCCCGGATCGCCGCAGAATAGATCGATTGTCTGCTCGAGGGTAAGCAGATGGAATATGCTCTTCAGACCTCTGTAGTTGTTGATGACCAGCATATGCTCCTTGGACCACCCGATCTTCACCGCAAGTGCTTCGAGATCGGGAGCAGCCTTGATGAGCGCGTCATACACCTGTCCCAACTCGACGCCGTCCTCTGCGTCCTCGTGCATCGACATGAACAACCTGAGCTTGAGAATACTCAGATTGCTGATTTTCCCATCGAGCAAGTCCCGGATCACCACATCGGGAGTCTCCCGTTGGGAAGGCAAGACAAACAGGCGGAAGATGCAGAGTCCTTCCTCTGAGAGGATGCGGTGGAGGAGGCGGATGAGTGTATGTTGCCCCTTCGGATAGTCCAGCAGATGCAAGCCTCCATCGCAGAGGACGATGTCTCGAGAGCCTTTCGGCAGATCCATCGAAACCCAATCGGCGCGTAGAACAGCCTCTTTGGACCCCGGCCACATGGCATCGATCATCGCCTGTGTGTGATCCACGGCCAGCAGGTCGGTCCTCTTCGGCCAAGGCAGGTGGTAGAGTCCGGGGGTCACTCCCAACAAAAGAACGCGAGGCACTCCCCTCTTCTGAATCCATTCATTCGCGATCCCCCAACAATAGGCAAGATCTTCCAACGATGGACGTATGGGGGGGACGTTCAGATAGTAGTTGCGGGAAAACCGTTCCCAGTGTTCCCCTGGGCCGTGATCCACCGTGGTCTTCGTCATGTCTATGGGGCTCGCAGGCCACGTGGGCACAGGGCATATGCAGCGCGACAAGCGATTGACGCCCCCCTTTCCATGGGACTCTGAGCAACTTCCCATGATACATTTTCTCTCTGGGTCGTCCCGATTGTATCGAGGCTATCTTCGAGCCCGATCCGCTCGACGACCAAGGAGGTGCGGTGTCGCTCGGGAGAAAGCTCCGGGAAGGCCTGCCGGCGCCGCTGCGGCTTCTCGCGCGAAGAGGCCGCCACGCCGCTAGACATTGCGCCCTCAGGCTGCTGGTAGCCCTCCGGCTGCAGCGGAAGGTTCTCGGGAGGGTTCCGGACCTCGTGCATCCGCAGTTGTATACGGACAAGGTCAGCTGGCGCATGCTCTACGACCGGCGCCCGTTGCTGCAGGTCTGTTCGGACCGGCTCGCGGTGAGGGACTACGTCGCGGCCCGGGCGGGGGAGGAGTACCTCGTCCCGCTGCTTGGCATCTTTGACCGTCCGGAGCAGGTACCTTGGGGGGAGCTATCCCCACCCTATGTGGTGAAGGCCACGCACGGGTCCGGGTGGAACATAATCGTCCGTGACTCCGGGGAAGTGGACCCGGAGCGNNGAGGGCTGGCTCGAGACCAACTTCTACCACGTCAACTGGGAGTGGTCCTACAAACACGTCCCCCGGCGGATCATCGTCGAGCGCTTCATCGGGCTGGATGGGAAGATTCCGCTAGACTTCAAGTTCTACTGCTTCGACGGTGAGACCCAGGCCATATCCGTTTGCTACGACAGGTTCACGCCGGCGGAGAGATTGACCTGGCGCGACCC
>PMIZ01000179.1 GCA_003157225.1 Actinomycetota bacterium
CGTGCCGTCAGACTTGAGAGCCAGGGAATGGTAAGAGCCCGCAGCCACGCCAGCCGAGATAGAGCACTCTCAGGGTACCGATACTGACGTGGTCCGCCCTCTAGTCCGGAGTCCCGGTCACATCTACGGCATCGACATTGATGTTGGTGTCGCTGGCTGCCGCGCATTTCGTCCCGGTCCACTCGATGGTCACGGTATGCGCCCCATCAGCAAGCAGGCCCGTGTCCCACACCTTTTGCTGCCAAAAGACAGTCGCGCTGTAGAGATCGACGGTGACCGGACTCTCTGCGTCGAGGGTCACCCTGGCCCTGCCGTAGACAGGCGATTGCTTAGCGCTCCAGGCCAGTTCGGTGCCGGTGAAATGGATGGTCACCGCTCCCCCGGAGGCATTGACGAAGGCGAAACTGCCGCCGGAGGCCGAAGCGGTCGACGTGGTCGTCCAGGCGCCCGAGTACGTGAGCAGAAGATCCGTCTGCTCATGTGAAAGTACTGTCGCAGCCGCGCTCTCGGCCGGGTTCGCCGGGAGCATGCGGCAGGCCCCCGAGTAGTCAGACCAACCCATGGATTCCAGACGTACGTACGACCCAGTATGCGGCGCGTCGATCATGTTGCCGTCGCCAACGTAGATCCCCACGTGGTCGATCGGAGTTCCAAAGAACACGAGGTCTCCTGGCTCAAGTTGAGGAGCGGCGATAGGCAAGCCCAGGGGATACTGCAAAGCAGCGAGGTGCGGCAGCGTGACCCCCAACTGGGCAAACACGCTCTGGGCCAGACCGGAGCAGTCGAAGCTCGTGGGGCCCGCCTCACCCCACGCATATGGTGCGTCAAGGTGGGCAAGGGCGGCTTGGACAACGTCGTTTCCCGACCCAACCGCAGTGACGTAGGTGAAGACGTCCCGGCCACTCGTAGGGCTTGTCCCCCGTTTGCCCACCACGGTGACGTCCACGCTGCCCAGGCCCGCCGGGGCGGCAGGGATGTCGATCTCCCCGTCTGAACGAACGCAGAAGTCACCCGGGTCTAGACTAACCGAGCCGAAGAGCACCGAGGTGGCCCCAACGAACCCGCTTCCGGTAATGACTACTGAGGCTCCACCCAACTCGGGACCGAGAGCGGGGGCCACGGCCTTGACCATGGGGGCCGCCGGTTTGGCCAGGTAGCTTTTCGCGCGCAGAATCAGGGCGACAGCCTGCGCTCTGGTCAAGGGGACACTTGGGCTAAGAGACACCGCACCACCGCTCCCGCTGCCTCGAACGGCTCCCAGAAAGACGAGATAAGCCTCGCTTGCAGCACAGTCTGAGCCAAGATCTCCGCAGTCGGCAAATCCGGCCAGGAGCGAGGGACCTTCGGCAGCATAGTACGCAGCGAGCGACGGATAGATCGCGAGCCTACCGCTTATTCCGCCCTGCACAGCAAGAGCCTTCTGAGCAAGATGCGCGGCCAGCAACAGACTCGCCTCTTGACGGGTGGTGGGGTCCGCCGGTCGGTAGGTCGCGCCAGGCCGCGCATCAATTACCCCATCCGCAACTCCACCCTCGATCCATGCGTAGTAGTAGTTCTTGGCGGAGACGTCAGCAAACGTGGGGTTCGGGGGTGTGACCGCAGGAATGCCCAGGGCCCAGAGGACCATCTTGGCGTACTGCGCCCGGGTCACCGTCTCCGAAGGATGGAACGCGCCCCAGCTGTAGCCTTGAGCGACGGTGGCGACCTGGGCGGCGGTGATGCCGTAGGTCTGCACCCACGCGGCATCCGCGATATCGGTCCAATGATCGGTCGCCAGGGCCGGGGCAGCAAAGGCGAGTGTGAGAGCAAAGGTGCAAACCAAAATGCCGGCCGACCGGGTCAGCCGTTGAGATGTCTTCCACTTCTTACCTGCCTGCACTGCTCTTCAGCCTTTCTAAGCACATCCGCGCCCAGGCCAAGCAGATCGTGGCCTCTAGAGCATAGGTCGGAGAAACGCGTGGATGGCTTTAGAGGTGAGGAGGGAAAACTGAGCGGTATCTGCCCCCACATTCCCCGGAACTGCTTGACGAACTAGAGGATGTATCCCGAGAGTGGCTTGGTCTACCTCATCATCGCGAGTACGGCTTCCATCAGGGATGCTTCTCTATCTGAGAGACGAAGGGTATCGGACGTTCAATCTGGGCCTAGCCCCCTTTGCGGGCGTGGGTGAGAGCGCGGATTCCNNTCCTTGCTCGAAAAGATCATGCACGGCGTCGGTGAGCGGGTAGGCTGGTTTGCCGGCCTGGGGAGACTGCGGCAGTACAAGAGCAAGTTCGAACCCGCTTGGGAGGACCGTTTCCTTGTCTATGACCGCAGTCTGTTCGCGCTACCCCGGATCGGCCGCGCCATGGCCCAAACCCAGGAAGAGGGGAAAAACCATGGTGAGGGGATTGCGACGCCCGCGTCCGGGTCCATCCGGCCAGGTAGACTAATCTGGTCTTCCAAGAAGGATGCGCGCATCTGATTTCTGAAGAAGGTCGAGGAACTACAAGCCTTGCATTACGATGCGGAAGCGTTCGACCAGCTGCAGCTGCTATTTGACCTCACGGGGTTCAACGACCACCAACTGCACTGCGTCCTGAGATTCGTTTCGGGGCCCGACGCCGAACTCCTGAGGAAGGCCGTCATCTCTTCCATCGAAGCCATTCCTATCTTGGGGACCCGATACTTCGAGAAAGGGCAGAGGCCGCGCTGGGAAAGCCTTGATCGCGATCGCTTTGGGGATGCCTTCATGCTCGCGGGGACAGAGACGGAGTTCGAGCAGTTCGTCACCTCCCGCATCGACGAAAGCGTGGGCCCGCAGGTTAAGGTCTGCCTCCTCGGCTCGGCACGTCCCAGTGTCGCTCTCACCATGAACCACATGATTACTGACGCGGCGGGATTCAAGCAGTACCTCTACTTCCTCTGTGAAATATATGCGGGGCTCATGGCCGATCCGGCATATAGACCGGTCACGATAGGCGGTGATAGGAGCATGCGCCAGATCCTCGAACCCTTCAGCACAGGCGTCAAACTCAAGTCTCTGCTCTTCCAGAGCAAGGAGAACAACCGTTCTGGGAATCATCGATTCCCCTTGGGCGAAGGCGGAGATGTGCAGCCGTTCATCGCTACCCGCAAGCTCGAACGAGAGAGCCTTGAAGCCATCAGAGACTACAGCCGAGCGAGGGGGGCAACCCTGAACGACGCCACGCTCGCGGCCTATTACCGGTGCCTATTCAAGAGGCTTGCCCTGTCTCCCGGCGCCGAGCTTCGGATACCGGTGATGGTGGACATGCGCCGCTATCTGCAACGGCCGGCAGCATTTGACGCCCTCACCAATCTTTCCTCGACGGTGATCACGCGGCTTACCTACAGGCCCGAGGAGAGTTTCGCCGAGACGTTGGAGAGGGTCAAAGGACTAATGGACGAGAAGAAGGGCGGCGACATAGGCCTCAACGTGTTCATCAAGCTCGATCTGACCCACAGACTGTTCCCGAGTAGAACGGCGAATCGCCTGGTGAAGGCGAGCCTGAAGAACCCCCTCATCTGCATGACCAACGTGGGCATCTTGGATTCAGCCCGGATGTCCTTCGGTCACATGCGCCCGTGGGACGCCTTCATGTGCGGCTCGATAAAGTACAAGCCCCACTTCCAGCTCGCCGTGAGCTCCTACGATGGCGAGCTGACGCTCCACTCCAATCTCTATGGTGACGCGACCGATAGAGAGCGCGTCCTTTCATTCTTGGAGAATGTCGAGTATGAACTTACTCAAGCCTGTTCGCCGGCCTGACCCTGTTCCCCATGAAAGGTCTAGGCGGCAACGCCAACCAGCCGTGTCAGTCCGACAAAGAGAACCACCCACCCTGCCAGCAGGACGAGGGTGTTCAGCGCCACCCATGCGACTCCAGACCACTGTGATGCAATTCGGCGCAGATACTGACTACTGAAGAATAGCCATTCCCAGGCGTTGATGGCTGGACGCGAGCAGATGTACAAAGCAAGGACCACCCCTATGCTGCCGTCCAGCACGCGTATGCCGGTCAGTGAGTGCAGAAAGTGCAGCAACCCAGCGTAGAGGATGGCGAGTACCAGCATCCCCCACAGTGTTACGTAATTGCGTCTCTGCTGACGCTTTCCCACGCTACCTCTGTCTGACTGACCCGGAGGACATCAATCTTGACTGTGACCCGTCCCCGAAGAGGCGGAAGCTTTCGAGCCACCCATCCTGGCTGCCGATTGTCGCTGTCCACGCGAATCTACCACCATAATTCCGGTAGATGTGGATACTCCACGGGTTGCGACCACAACGATCTACCCAGCGCCTATCAGGCGTCTGACCACCTTGATGACCAGGTCGGCGGGAAGGGTGACACCGGTCTTCGTCCCAAGAAGCTCAGCCACGTTGAGGCCGACGACCCGACCTTCGGCGTCCACAAGCGGCCCTCCCGAGTTTCCGTGGGCGAGTGGGGCCGAGCTCTCTATCGTCTCGTGAACTCCGGAGAGGCCCTCGTACTTCACGTCATGGAGGAAGGCGGTGACATGACCGCTCGTCACCGGATGGGCTAGGACTTTGACGTTGCCCAAAGCCACCACGAAATCACCCGGGGCAAGACCGGACAGGTCGGTTCGAAAGAGAGCCGGGTGAAGACCGCGTGTCCGCACCCGAAGTACGGCGATATCTGTGGTGGGATCACGTCCCACAAGCGTAGCGGCCACGACAGAGCCGGAAGGGAGAGTGACGGTGAGGCGTTTGGCCGGCGTGGTGCTCTCCCCCGTGATCACGTGGTTGGCGGTGATGATCAGCCCTGTGGCGCTGTATATCACCCCGGTCCCCACAGCCTCGACCGTCTCGGTACGCGATTGCGAAAGAACGGCGGTGACCCCGACCACGCTGGGCTTGAGTTTCCGAGCAACCGTAGCGGCGCTGCCCGAGGTGAGATGAACAGCGGTGGTACTGGTCTTGGTTGGTCGCAGTGAGGTGGATGAAGCCGCGGCGGTAGTTTGAGGTCGCGCAGTAGTCCTCGTGGTTGGAGGGCCGGAAGACTGCGTAGTGCGCGACGCATCAGTAGTGGTGCTGGACCCAGGGATGGAAGACGGAACCATTCCGGAAAGTGAGCAGCCGGCAAGCACCAAGACAAGAGCGAAGCCGAGGAGGACTGCGGCAGCAGCTGAGCCAAAGACCGGGCGACGAGCGCGCTTCATTTGCCTATTGTGCCACTAACGCTCCCTTGAACGCTCCAGACGCCCGTCGGGACAGATGGCGTGGGGCACTCGTGCACGTGCATATCCGGGCTGATCTCCACGCGAGCGCGGCACACCCACTAGGTGTTGACGGTGGCGCGATTCTTCGCTGGTGGCACAGCGGTTCTTTCGGCCCGGTCCCTGACACCACGGAGCATCTTCTGAGTCATCACGAGGCTGACCACCTCAACGGGCTCGACGAGAAGCGGCGTCCACCACGTCGTGTACGCATATCGCTCTCTGGACAGAAGCCTGGTCGTCCCGTCCCGCTGCTCTCGGAGCACGAAGGCCCAGGTGAAGTCATAGGGAGGCGGGGTGTCCCCCATCGGAACCCCGCCGCGGAGAACGAGCGCTCCCCCCGGCTCGACGATGACCACTTCAAGCGGCACGTCCGGATGGAGCTTGACCTCGTCTCCGACCCCGACTGCCTGCCACTCGGGTACGATGCGATCCGCGCTGTGCATCTGGCAGCCGGCGAGGTTCTCGAGGAAGTCATAGCTGTAAAACCCGCCCCGGCCCTGCCCTAGCTGGGCGATCCACGGCCAGACCTCATCCCCCGAGGCGCGAACCGTGATGGCCCGGGTGGCAGTTAGGTCAGGGTTCGCGAGGAGGTCATCGCCGGGTAGAGGCCCGCCGGACTCCTGGTCGGTCGCGCCCCACTGCAGCTGCCGGGGCCTCGCAAGAAGCGTGTAGGCAGCACCCGCGCCTACTAGGGCGGCCACGACGAGATACCGATGTCTCATTTGGCTCCTCCGTTCAGCAGCGGCCCATGCCCCGGGGACTCGACCCGTCATGCGGGTCGTCACGAGCGGCGCGGCTCAGGAGTCGGCCTCACTTCCCCTTGGACTTCTT
>PMIZ01000301.1 GCA_003157225.1 Actinomycetota bacterium
GGAATTCATCGCGAGCGATCTCCCCGCGCGCGTAGCGCGCCTCGAGGAGCTGCATAGCAGATGATCCTGCTTGGTCCGCCCTCGGCAAGCCCGAATCGGCGGGATACGTCGGATGGTCACCCCAGTAGCCGGGCCTCCGCGCTCCGGCAGAGTGCCGGACGAGGAAGATGATCCCAACCACAACAATGATCCAGAAGAGCACCATGAAACCCATTCCGATCAAACCTCCGGCGGCTCCGAAGCCGTAATGGCCGCCATGCCACCACATCATGCTGAAATCACCTCCGGTGATTCATGCTAAAAGGTCAATACTATCATCAGTGTAGTATTGTATCACAATGCTCCTAGCCTCGGCCGACTGGGCCCCTCTGTGGAGAGCTCTCACGCGGCCGTCATGGACCGCGGAGAACTGGTAAGCTTGCCATGCTGAACCCGCCGCAAAGAGTAGTTTGTGCCGCACAGAGCTGTATTCCGTTCTTCCTCCCCCGCGCCGCCGGCCCCGACGTGCTCTCCCCCGAGGGCGACCCGTCGCCATGGCGCGAATGTGCTGAACGCGCCGCATCGGCGGCCGCGTCAGAAGGGCTCCAGCTCGTGGTACGAGAACCACGACGCCTCGCCGCTGAGGTCGAGCATGGCCCCATCGGCGGTGGCCCACAGCACGACGCCGGTCCTTCCCAGGTACTGCTCCAGCCACTCGGGCGGGTACTTGACACCCGAAACTCTGCTCTTGACGATCTTGACGCGTTCACCGCGCTTCAAGGCCGTGGAGCCGGACGACGAAGTCGTCTGACCCCGCCCGGCAGGCTCGTGAAGCGCCGGCGGTTGATACCATTCGAGAGTGAGTTGGATCTCTGCCGGAGGCGGATCGCCCAGCATCGACGTGTTGAGCAGCAACGGACCGGCGAGAACGCGCTTCCTCTCTTCGTCCTCCTCAGCGTAGCGAACTGTTCCTTGCTCCTCTCCCATTTTGCTGAGACGGATCATGATGGCCATGCTGCGCTCCTTTGTCGAATCCCCGCCATCGCCGACGGAGCCGCCGCCGCGGCCGGCTTCGGTGACCCTCTTAGTATAGGGAAGCGTCGCCTGGAACGGAGCCGCACGAGAAATGCCGTCCTGCGCCGACTCGGGCGGCCGACACTAGCGGCGTGCCGGTCGCATCGCCGACAGCCCGGTGATGCCCGCATTGCAAAGCCGGCAAACGGGAGAAACGCCAGCGCCCGCCGCTTGGGGTGGAGAAGCGGCGGGCGCACGCCGGGATCAGCGGTCTAGGAGGCCGGTGCCAGGCTGTTAGGACAAGACGTCCTTTCGCCTGAAGCGGACGTAGGCGAGACCAGTCGTCCCGACGGCCCACACCGCGAAGTTGATGAGCCCTTTGATGACCGGCCCCCACACGACGGGCGAGCGGAAGAGGTTCGTCCATGCGTCGAAGTGGCTGGTGAAGAGATAGGGCTTCAGGAAGTCGAAGACCGAGAATGCTCCCAGGGCTTCCATGATGATCACCAGCACCAGAGCTCCCGCCACCGCCGTGAGGCTCGAGTTGGTGAGCGTCGAAAAGAAGACCGCGAGCGAGACGACCGCGGCCATGCCGACCATGACCAGGGCGTAAGAAGCGACCGTCAGTCCCAGCGCGTGCCCCACCCCGACCGTTTGACCGGAAAACAAGGTGACCGCGTGCAGGCCGAAGACGGCGCCCCCCGCTATGACCGCCGCGATCCCCATGATGAACATGCCGATCGCCACGTACGCGTTGGCCACGAACCACTTCGAGAGCAGAAACGCACCCCGGCGGATGGGCTGCATCAGCATGGTGCGCAGGGTGCCGCTCTCGGCCTCCCCGGCGATGGTGTAGCTACCCGACATCGAGGAAAGAAGGGGCAAGAGGAACGTAGCGAGGGCAAGAAGCGCCGCGATGATCACGTACATCCCATTCCCGCGGATCTGACTGAAGATCTGCTCGCCCACGTCCGGCGTTCCTCCACTGCTCTGACGTCCGCCGCTCGAGAAACGAAAGGCGAGCGTGATGAGAAACGGGACCACGAACAACCCGGCCCAACCGATGTAGGTGCGCTTCTGGAACAGCGTCTTCTGGAACTCGCGACGGATAGCGCTCATTTGGGTTCTCCTCCACTAACGGCAGGAGGATCCCCTGCGCCTCGGGTGTTTTCGGTCGCGGACGTGATCTCGAGGAACATGTCTTCCAGCCCCTGCTCCACTGCGGGGATCACAGCCAGTATGTCGATGTTGCCCGCAACCAGCCGCCGCACCATCTCGGGTACGAGACCGTCGCCCGATTCCACCATGATGTAGCCCTCGTCCTGCTTGGCGGCCCCGGCCGCGGTCATGCCTCGGATGATCTCCCAGGCCTGGCCCTGATTGCCGGTGAGCACTTTCACGGTATGGCTTGCCGGGTGCAGTTCCGATACCGGACCCTGGATTACCACTCGCCCCTTGCTCATGATCACGGCCCGGTTGCAGACCAGCTCCACCTCATGGAGGAGGTGCGAGGAGAGGAACACGGTCGTCCCCTGCTCGCCGAGACCGCGGATGAGCTCGCGGACGTCCTTCATCCCTTGCGGATCGAGACCACTGGTCGGCTCGTCCAGCACGATGACGTCGGGCTTGTGGATGAGCGCCAGCGCGATACCGAGACGCTGCCGCATGCCGTGTGAGTAGCTGCCCACCTTGGACTTGCCTCGATCGGCCAGACCGACCATTTCCAGGACCTCGGTGATGCGCTCTTCGCTCACCGGGCCGTTCATCTCGCCCAGCAGGCGCAGGTTGCGCCGGGCGGTCATGTTGCCGTAGAACATGGGGTCGTCGACGAATCCACCCAGATGGGGGAGCGCCTTGATGCGATCGTCGGGCACCTTGTGATCGAGCACCTGCACGTAGCCACTTGTGGGATATGTGAGGCCGAAGATCATGCGGATGGTCGTGGTCTTACCGCAGCCGTTGGGGCCGAGAAAACCGAAGACGTCTCCTCGGCACACCGAGAGATCGAGGCCATCGACGGCCCGCAGGCGCTTGAAGTCCTTGGTCAGTCCGTGGGTGGAGAGGACGACGGGGCGGCCGTCGCAACCAGCCGGCAGCCGCCCGTCGAGAGTCGTTGCGTCGAGAGTCTTAGCGGACACTGGAGATGAACCCCCCTAGGTCGGTTTGCGAGACGCTACCGGCAGCTATGAGCACCATGCCGTCTTTGTCCCACAGGGCGATGGAACCCAAACTCGTGCCGAGCTGGTAGATCGTGACACCGCCGGCGGTCGTCCGGCTGATGAGCGGCACTGAAGCCAGGGTCTGCTCGAGTTGGGCGGTGACGTCGGTGGGGACTTTCGCCTCAACCAGCACCACCGTTCCGAAGCCTTGACCGTAGCGCTGGATCACCGTGGGGCCCAGGGTGACCGGGCCGGATGTCAGCGAAGAAGGCAGGGTCTCGGGCGGGCTGGAAGTGGGCAGCTGGGCGCCGGAGGCGGTCGTGGACGTGTCGGAGCCAAAGATGCCGGAGCCGAGCCCGCTCGACTGCAGCTTCGCGAGCAACGACTGGAGATCCAGTTGCTGGGCCGGGATTACCGAGGCGCCGGCAAAGGCGAGGGCCGGGTCGGTGGTCTGGGCCGCGAGCGGTGTGAAGCCGGCCTGAGTGGCGGCCTCAGCCAATGTCAACGGCGTCTGCTCCGCCACGGTAGTTGCGACGGCGTCCTTCTGGCCCGTCATTCCCGCGGAGCCGGTCAATCCCGCCGGAAGCGTCAGCGTCTTGTGCTCGACCTTCGCGGTCGCCGGTGGTGTGAACGCGAAGATGCTATCGGCCACCGTGGAGTACGACACGCTGGTGAAACCGGCCTTGAGAACAGGATCGGCCGTCCCTTTGCTGTAGACGGAGATGCTGAGCGGGACAAACGTCTTGCTGTCGATGGCCACTTGCACCGAGCCAAAGACGGTGTTCGTCGCTTTGGGAGTCAGTGTAAGCACGTAGCAGCTTTGGCCGGCCACCTTCACCGATTCACTCACCGCGAGGGTGGCGTCGGGGGCGAGCTTCTGGATGAAGCCGTTGATCGCCGCGACCGGATCGGTGACGGTCGTCTGCGACAACTGGGCGGTGGTGGTGCTTTCCACACCGTTCTGGGTCGTCGCCCGAGCCGGAAGCGTGTACTCCGTGGCCGTATTGGCGCCGGCCGCGTATACCCACACGCTGCTCGAGTCGCCGATCAGAGTGGTATCTCCGGTGGTGCCTTGGATCTCAAAGCGGACTTTGCCGGCCTGCACCCACACGCGCCCGGAACCGCCCGTCAGCAGAGCCGTGAAGTCACCAGTTCCCTGCCCTCCGAAGGAGAGCATAGACAGACCGAGGAGGTCGTTCTTCCAGGTCACGTCGCCGCTTATCGATTTGACGTCACCCGCGTGTTGTGCCACGTTCGCCAGCAGTTGAGTCGGGGTTATGGTGGTTAGCAGGGGTTCGCCTTGCGCCTGGGACTCCACCACGCCCACGGTCACACCCGTGACGACGAGTAGGGCCACGATGGCGATGATTATCAGTGATCGTCTGTGCACGATGACTCCTTCTCTTGAATGATCCGATTTCTTGCGTCCATCGGCGTCGGAAGCATATATGACTCCGCCCGCGCCGACATCGGCTGGCCGGACGGTTGTGGACGTACTCCTAGAGATGTAGTGTCAAGGGAGCTCGTCCCCCTCCCCCGGCTGCACCAAACCCAACTCGTAGGCCAACATGACCAGCTGGCCGCGATCTCGAGCCCCCAGTTTGGCAAGAATGCGGCTTACATGCGTCTTGGCCGTCAGCGGGCTGA
>PMIZ01000436.1:0-9184 GCA_003157225.1 Actinomycetota bacterium
CTACGTGGTAGCGCTCGACGCTGAGCGCAGGGAAGTGACAGTGGGGGAGAGGGATGCCCTCGCGGTGGGGGTCGTGCACATCGACGGTGTTGTCTCACACCGGCCTCCCATGGGAACCCAGTTGTCTGTTCAGCTACGTTCGTCGGGCGAGACAGTTCCCGCCCATCTGCGCGACGCGGGGACGATCGTGCTCGAGCGACCGGCTTCGGGAGTCGCTTCGGGCCAAACCGCGGTGCTCTACGAGGGGGAACACGTGGTTCTGGCTGGAACTATCCTTGGAACAGAGGCATAGGACCCTCGGACCCTGCCCGTGAACGGGTCGGCATAGGGCCTGTGGTATAGTTTCGACGTCTGAAGGGGCCTAGAAAGGGGCAACAGATGGACTGGGATGCCGGCTCGATCATGAGGATAGCCATCGGCTTCTTCTTTGTGCTTTTCGGCGTGGGGGTGGCATTCGCACTGTTCCGGCTGGCTTCGGTCTTCAAGCGACTGGCCAGCATACTGTCCGATGCCAATACCCAGGTGCTTCCCTTGTTGACACGGGTCGAGGGCACGCTTGACGGCGTGAATGCCGAACTGGGGAAGGTGGACCAGATCACGGGTTCGGTCGCGGAGATCGTCAGGACCGCCGAGGTCGCCACGACGGCGGTTCACAGCGCGGTCGCGAAGCCGATTCAGAAGGTGGCCGGCTTGGCCGCGGGAGTCAGCACGGGCATACGGTCATTTGTTAGTCGAACAAGGAAGGGGAACTGATGGCAGCGTTTCGATCTCTGTTCATTCTCGCGGCGGGGGCGGCGATCGGCGGAGCAGCGATCATTGCGTACAGGGTGTCGCAAGAGACGGGCAAACCATTTCAGGAGGCCCTCTCCGACGTTCCGGCCGAAGCCCAGGTACTTTTCGCCGATCTCAAGAACAGAGCTACTGAAGCCATCCAACGGGGACGCGACACGTATGTCGACAAGCAAGAGGAGATGGCGGACGACATGCAGACCGCCTGTTAGCTCGCCAAGGGTGGCAGCCTTCTTGTTTTGAGTGATTCTCACGACATAGTCGTCCTCAGCATCCCGCGAGGTGTCCACGTTCTGCCGGTGATGCGCGTGCTCATCGGCGGAGTGGCATCGCACTATGGGCTCGCGCTCGATAGCCTCGACGATCTGCAGTTGGCTGTCGAAACGCTCCTCGCCGAGGAGCCGCGCAGCGGTTGCGATCTGCGCCTGGAGCTTCGGGGCCGCACCGACCGGCTCTCTGTGTGTCTGCACGGTCTGTCCAATCAGAGCGTCAAGGCGGCGCTTGTCGCCGCCGGACCTTTTCAACCCTGCGCCGGGTGTCTTCTGGACGTGCGACTTCTCCTGTCGTCCTTGGTAGGCGAGTACCAAGTCCGGGAAGGCACCGCCGAGTCCTACTCGGTCGAGATGGAGAAGCGGGCCTCGTAAGTGTCTGTTGAGCCAGCGAAAGGGCAGAGTCAATCGATGGCCCGCTCCACTTCCTATGCCGAGCGACCTGGAGCCCTATCTGAACGGGAGCTGCTGCTTCGCGTCAAGGACGGCCAGGCCGCCGCGCGTGAAGAGCTGATCACTCGCTATCTTCCACTGGTGAAGAGCCTGGCCAGGCGCTTCGCCTCCCGCGGGCAGCCCGTCGAGGATCTCATCCAGGTAGGCTCGATCGGTCTCATCAAGGCGATAGACCGGTTTGATCTCAATCGTGGCGTCGAGTTGTCGACCTACGCGACGCCCACCATCATGGGCGAGATCAAACGCTATTTCCGCGACAAAGGCTGGGCGGTGAAAGTGCCCAGGGCGCTGCAGGACCTCAACGTGCGTCTCAATAGGGTGATCGAACAGCTGACCGTGGAACTTCATCGTTCGCCCACGATCGCCGAATTGGCAGCTGCGACCTCGGTGAGCGAAGAGGAGGTCGTGGAGGCGCTCGAGAGCGGACGGGCTTATAGCTCGGTCTCGCTCTTCTCAGGAGGGGCCAACGACGACGACGAGTCCATGGAGTTGCTCGATTGTCTCGGCAGCGAAGAGTCGGCGTACGAAGTGGTCGAACAACGCCGGTTCCTCGCTCCGGCCATGTCGCGACTCAATCCTCGTGAGCGGCTCATCCTGCATCTGCGCTTCTTTGAAGGAATGACTCAGACTCAGGTGGCTGCACGCGTCGGCATCTCCCAGATGCACGTCTCGCGGCTGATCAGGAAATCAATAGACAGCCTGCGCCAATACATGGCGGAAGACGACACACTGGCGGGAAGCGCCGGGGAGAGAGACGAGGTCTGACCAGTGAAGACCGCCGAATTGCGGAAGTTGTACTTGGACTACTTCCTGGAGCGAGGGCACATGTTGATTCCCAGTGCCTCGCTGGTGCCCTACAAGGACCCTTCGGTTCTGCTCACGACTGCCGGGATGCAGCAGTTCAAGCCGTACTTCATGGGATTGTCCGAGCCGCCGGCCAAGCGTCTCACGAGCGTTCAGAAGTGCTTCCGCACATCGGACATCGACAAGGTGGGGCTCACTGCTCGCCACTGCACGTTCTTCGAGATGCTGGGCAACTTTTCTATCGGCGACTACTTCAAAGAGGGCGCCATCCGCTTTGCCTGGGAGTTCTCTCTGGACTACCTCAAGCTCGATCGGGAACGCCTCTGGATCTCGTACTTCGAAGGCGATGAAGCCATCGAGGCCGACACCGAGGCCGTAGAATACTGGGTCGCACTTGGGGTGCCTCGGGAGCGCATGGTGGGATTGCCGCGAAGCGCCAATTTCTGGGGCCCGGTCGGCCCAAGCGGGCCCTGCGGCCCCTGTTCCGAGCTCTACTATGACCGCGGACCGGAGTATGGATGCTCCGATCCGCACTGCCGGCCTGGTTGCGACTGCGATCGCTATGTGGAGTACTGGAACCTCGTCTTCACTGGCTACAACATGGACGAAGAGCACAGACTCACACCTCTTCCCGCCCAGAATATCGATACCGGGATGGGTTTGGAACGAATCGCGGCGCTCAAGCAGGGAGTCTCCTCGGTGTTTCTCACCGACACCTTCAAACCCCTCATAGAGCTCGGCGAGGACGTTTCCGGGAAACCCTTCGGCCAGGATCCCAAGGTCGACGTCGCCCTGCGCGTGTTGGCCGATCACGCCCGGGCCATGGCCTTTCTCGTCGCCGACGGTGTCCTTCCGAGCAACGAGGGTCGGGGCTACGTGCTGCGCCGGGTCATTCGCAGGGCGGCCCGCTTCAGCCGTTCCGTGGGAATGGAACCGCCATTCTTGGAGCGTTTCGCCGAGCGAGCCATCCAGCTGATGGGCGCCGCCTATCCGGAACTGGTCGAACGCCGCGAGAGCATCCTGCGCGTGGCCCGCACCGAGGAGCATCGCTTCAATCGGACGCTCGACCAGGGGCTGGTGTTGGTCGAGGAAGCCATCGCCAGAGCCGCGGCTGAAGACAGCAGTCAGTTCCCGGGTTCGGTGGCCTTCCTGCTCCACGATACCTATGGTTTCCCCATCGAAGTGACGCGAGAGATAGTCGAGGAACGCGGCCTAGTGCTGGAGGCGGCGGGATTCGAGACCGCGATGCAGGACCAGCGCAAACGCGCGCGACGAGCTCAGAAGGGGGGAGACTCCTTGCAGGAGAGCATCGTGCGGTTCGCGCGAGACACGGCGCACTCGACCGAGTTCAAGGGCTACGAGCGAGAAGACCTCTATACCGTGGTGGAGAATGTCGAGAGCTTCTCCGACGGACGTGTGCTCCTCGCATTGAGGGAGAGTCCCTTCTATGCTGAAATGGGTGGTCAGGTCGCCGACAAAGGCATCATCGAATCCGAGGATGGCAAGGCTTCGGTCGCGGATGTTCAGCAGCAAGGACAAGTACAGGTTGTCGTCGCCCAACTTGTGTTCGGCCAGATAGAAGCCGGCACCCGGGTGAAGGCTGCGCTGTCCTCCTCCTACCGTCACGACATCGCGGCCAACCACACCGCGACCCACTTGCTGCACTACGCCCTTCGCGCCCGGCTGGGGAAGGACGTGACTCAGGCCGGCTCGGCGGTGCGGGCAGACAAGTTCCGCTTTGATTTTGCTTATCATGCGCCATTGGGCGCCGGTCGCTTGAGCGAGATCGAGGAGTTGGTGAACCGGCGCATCGTCGAGAATCATCCGGTGCGCACTTTTGTCACTAGCTTGGAGCACGCCAAGGACCTAGGCGCAATGGCCCTTTTCGGCGAGAAGTACGACGACTTCGTGCGGGTGGTCGAAATAGACGACTTCAGCCGGGAGCTGTGCGGGGGCACTCACGTTGGGGCGACAAGCGAGCTAGGTCTCTTCAAGGTCCTCTCCGAAGGCAGTGTGGGGGCCAACGTGCGCAGGATCGAGGCTGTGACAGGCCGGGCAGCCGTAGCCTACTACCGGAAGCGCGACCAAGTCGCGAGTGAAGCCGCCTCGATCCTCGGCAGCACCGACGAGGAACTGCTGCACTCACTTGGCAAGTTGCAGAGCCACGCCGCGTCGCTGGAGGCGGAGATACGTGGCTTCGTCTCCGAATCTGCCAGGGATGCCGTCCAGGCGTTGGCCACACAAGCGGCGCCGCATAACGGGGTGCGCGTGGTGGCTCAGGTGGTGGAAGCGCGCGACATGGACCACCTGCTTTCGCTTGTGGATCAGGTGCGTGACCGCATTCAGCCTGCCGTGGTCGTGCTGGGAGCCGAGGTGCAAGGTAAGGGCGTGCTGGTGGTCAGCGCCAGCTCGGGGCTAGACAGGGTCAATGCCGGCCAAATAGTGAAGGCCTCGGCCGGTAGGTTCGGCGGAGGAGGCGGAGGGACTGCACAGTTGGGACGTGGGGGTGGAGACCCTGCCCGGCTGACCGAAGCCGTGGCTGCCGCCAGAGATGCTGCCGTGGCCGGGCTAGGCGCGTGAATGCGGGTCTTGGGGGTAGACTATGGCAGCAGTCGCACGGGGCTGGCGCTGTCAGACCCGCTGGCTATCACGTGCAGTCCCTTGACGACGCTCACCGAGAAGGACGACGAGCGTCTCATCGCCGCGATCGTCCAAACGGCCAGGGAGCAGCAAGTGCACACGATAGTGGTAGGACTGCCTCGCCCCCTGTCAGGCGGAACCAATCGTCAATCGGAGAGCGCGACCGCATTCAAGGATCGGCTTGAGCGTGTGGCCGGAGTGCCTGTCGTGATGTGCGACGAACGCTTCACGTCTAAACTAGCGGAGCGAGGCCAACGGAAGTCGAGCGGGCGAGACGCCGTAGCGGCGTGCTACATGTTGCAGAGCTTTCTGGATTCGTGCACCAACATGACGGAGGACGCATAGGCTCATGGACGGCAGGAAGCCCAAACCAGGTCACACCGAGGGAGCGTGGGGCAAGAGACGCGGCCGAAAGCGGCGCTGGCCCACCCGATTCGTGGTCGTCGGCGGGTTCATCATCTTCATCCTGGTAGTAGCGTTTCTGGCCGACAAGGGCTGGAACTGGTTCAACGAACGGTCGGGCTCGACCACGACCACTCTGGCCACTCACGTCACCGTGGAGGTAGTGATCAGTCAGGGTATGTCTGCCACGGCAATAGGGCAGGTGCTTCAGGACAAAGGCATCATCGATTCCTCCAGCAGTTTCGTGGATCTGGTGAAGTCACGAGGCAGCCAGAACGCCCTTCGGCCCGGCAAGTACGACTTCTACAAGGGAGAGAAGCCACTCGAGGTGGTGGACATGCTGGAGACAGGCGCGGGAGTGCCCAGCTTCAAGGTCACCATCCCTGAGGGTCTAGCGGTGGATCAGATC
This sequence comes from Actinomycetota bacterium, assembly GCA_003157225.1. The sequence goes on from PMIZ01000436.1 coordinate 5,767, forward strand.
GGCGACCGGCTCACCAAGGACAACACCATGGATGGCGCGGCGTACAAGAATCTCGCCGGCAAGCCGAAGCAGTTCGAACTCCCCGATATCGGCGGGAAGACAGCGAATGTGACCATACTTGAGGGTCTGCTCTTCCCGAGCACGTACTACCTGATCAAGGGCCAGGGCCCGACGGAGTTGATCGGTGCCCAGCTCGCCGCCTTCGCGACCAAGACCGCCTCGCTTCCATGGCAGAAGGCGGCCACTCTGGGAGTCACTACCTACCAGATCGTAATCATCGCTTCCCTCATCGAGAAGGAGGCCAGCGTGGCCGATGAGCGGGCCCAGATCGCCGCGGTCATCTACAACCGGCTCAAGGCGGGCATGACTCTGGGCATCGACGCAACGGTGCGGTATGCGGTGGGCAAGTGGACCGAGCCGCTTACCGATGCCGACCTGGCGGTCGATTCGCCCTATAACACGCGGGTGGTGAAGGGACTGCCACCCACGCCTATCTCCAACCCGGGAGTTGCCGCCTTGCGAGCGGCCCTTGAACCCGCGGCGGTCGACTATCTCTACTACGTCCTCAAGGACAAGCAGGGCCACCACTTTTTTACGGCCTCCTACGACGAGTTCCTGAAAGCGAAGAATAGCGCGCCCGCCCAGTAGACGACTGCCTGCCAAGCTCCATCCTTGGCACTAGTGCACTCCGCCCCGGTCCGCGGTAGTCTGCTTCGTGTAGAGCGATGAGCGCGGAGGTAGCTGCATGGAACCACGAGAAACCGAGATTGGCGCGCGGACCCTCCTGGTGGGTTTGTTCGGCCACCCGGTGCGGCACTCCCTTTCGCCCCGCATGCACAACACGGCGTTCAGGTTGCAGGGTCTCGATCTCGTCTATCTCGCCTTCGATGTGCTTCCTGGAGATCTTGCGCGTGCCCTCGACGCCTTGCGAGCGCTGGGAATGCGCGGCGCGAATCTCACGGTCCCCCACAAAGAAGCTGTCTTGCCTCTGCTCGACCGCGTGGATGCTCTTGCCGCGCGCGTGGGGGCGGTCAACACCGTAGTGAACGAGCAAGGCGTTCTAGCCGGATACAACACCGACGTGGCCGGCTTCAGCGAGGCCCTTCGCGTCGTCTTGCCACAGGGCGCCCGCGACCGGCGTTGCCTCGTCATAGGTGCGGGAGGCGCGGCCAGAGCGGTGCTGGCGGCGCTTGTCGCAGAAGACGCGGCCGAGGTCTCGGTCTACAACCGACACCCTGAGCGCGCCGCCGCGCTCTGCGCGGTTGCGGGAGAATGGGGTGCGACACACTGTCGACCGGTCGCGAGAGAAGCCGTCAACACCATTGCGCGAGAGGCCGATTTGATAGTGAATGCGACCCCTGTGGGGTTGGATGGGCCCGTCAAGGACTTGCCGATTCCTGTCGATACACTCCATAGCGGCCATGTCGTGGTCGACCTGGTTTATGGCCAGGGAACCACGTCGCTGGTCGAGGCTGCCAACACGAGGGGGGCTGTTGCCATCGACGGCAAAGCAATGCTTGTGATGCAGGCTGCTCTCGCGTACCAGCTTTGGACCGGTGTGCAGCCGCCCATAGATGCCATGCGTGCCAGTGCCGAACGCGGAGAAAGGTGACCGACCCAGCTATGCCAGCTGCCGGCGCCAAAGAGGAGAACCTGCAGCAGCAGAGGAAGCTGTCCGGTAAGCGGACGGGCGAAGTGCTCGTGGAGATGGGCATTCTCACCCTCGAGCAGGTTGAGGAGGCCGTCGCCGAACAGCGCACCTCTCGCAAGCGCATTGGCGACATCGCCCTTTCCAAAGGGTGGTGCACGAAACAGAAGCTCATGGAGGCTCTAGCTCTCCGGCTTGGCGTCAAGTACCTGGACCTCACCTCGACCCGCGTGGACCCGGTCACCGCTGACTTGGTTTCGGAGAAGGATGCCCGTCGCTACGCGGCCATCCCGGTGAGTTTCGTCGACGAGCACACCCTCCTGGTGGCCATGGCGGACCCGTCCAACATCGTCGCCATCGACGATCTGCGCATATTGACGGGTTTCGACATCGAGCCCGCCATCGCCACCCAGGACGACATCGCGACCCTCCTCGGCAACATGAAGCGCGACGACCAGATCGGCCCCGACCTGGACGCGAAGGGCATCGAATCCGGCGACGAGGGCACGAGCGTCAGCGAGCTACGGGACATCCGCGAGCAGGTGGACGCCGCACCCGTGGTCAAGCTCGTCAATGGGGTCCTCGCCCGAGCGGCCGACGAGGGAGCTTCCGACATCCACTTCGAGCCTCAGGCCAAGGATCTGTTGGTACGATTCCGTCATGATGGTGTGCTGCACGAGACCATGACCATCCCGAAGCGCCTGCAGCAGGGCGTGTTGTCGCGTCTCAAGATCATGGCCGACCTAGACATCGCCGAACGCCGCATCCCACAGGACGGGCGCATCGGCCTGGTGGTCGGTGGCCGTCCTATCGACATGAGGGTCGCTTCGCTCCCGACGGTGTACGGAGAGAAGATCGTCATCCGGCTACTCGACCGCGCCAACGTGATGCTTCGTTTGGAGGACCTTGGCTTCGCAGAGCAGGCGCTCGCTCGGTACGCCAAGTCCTACAGCAAGCCCTACGGGGCGGTTCTCGTCACAGGGCCTACCGGCTCGGGCAAGTCGACCACGCTGTACGGCACGCTGAACATCCTGAACACGCCTGAGAAGAATATCATCACCGTCGAGGACCCTGTGGAGTATCGACTGCAGGGCATCAATCAGGTGCAGATCAACCCGAAGGCCGGCTTGACCTTCGCGTCTGGGCTGCGTTCCATTCTTCGGTGCGACCCCGACATCATCATGGTGGGGGAGATCCGCGACAAAGAGACCGCTCAGATTGCCGTGGAGTCGGCGCTGACCGGCCACCTTGTGCTCTCCACCCTGCATACGAACAACGCCCCGGGAGCCTTGTCACGTCTTACGGAGATGGGGGTGGAACCCTTCTTGACCGCGTCGGCCGTCGACTGTGTCATTGCCCAACGCCTGGTGAGGAAGCTCTGCGAGTACTGCAAAGAGGTCTATCCGGCCACCCGGGAGATGCTTGAGCGCCTGAATTTCCCGCAAAGAGCGATTGAGAACTGGAAGAACGTGAATCTCTACCGGCCGGCGGGCTGCGCGCGGTGCAACCACACAGGCTACAAAGGCCGCATGGGCATCTACGAAGTCATGCCCGTGAGCGAGGCGATAGAGAGACTCATCGTGGAGCGCAAAAGTGCCGATGAGATACTGCGGGTCGCCACTGCCGAGGGGATGATCTCACTTCGTCAGGACGGAATCGAGCGGGTCCTCGAAGGGCGGACGAGTATCGAAGAGATATCACGGGTCATCGTGTAGACAGTCAGCAAAGGTTTGGAGCAAACCACACATGGATATCGGCGAGATTCTGAGA
>PMIZ01000436.1:9203-21511 GCA_003157225.1 Actinomycetota bacterium
CAGGATCAGCGGCAGAAGCTGGAGACAGACTGGGAAGTGGACTTCTCCTATTCGCTCTATGGCATGGCTCGCTTTCGCGTGAACGCCTACTTCCAGCGCGGTACGCTCAGTGCGGCCTTCAGGCTGGTGCCCGTTGGTATCAAGTCCATAGACCAACTGGGTCTGCCGAAGATTCTCCATTCCTTCTGCCACAAGCCCCGCGGGTTCGTGTTGGTCACCGGTCCTACCGGCTCGGGCAAATCCACGACTCTGGCTTCCATCGTTGACGAGATCAACCAGACGCGCGCCGACCACATCGTGACCATCGAAGACCCCATCGAATTCCTGCATACCCACAAGCGCTGCGTGGTGAATCAGCGAGAGATCGGAAGCGACACCAGGAGCTTCCCCGTGGCCCTACGGTCGGCCTTGCGGCAGGACCCCGACGTCATACTCATCGGAGAGATGCGTGACCTCGAGACCATCCAGATCGCGCTGACAGCCGCCGAGACTGGGCACTTGGTGTTCGCCACCCTTCACACGCAGGACTGCCCGCAATCGGTCGACCGCATCATCGACGTGTTCCCGCCTCATCAGCAAGAGCAGATCAGGGTGCAGATTGCGGCCACTCTAGAGGGCATCGTGTCCCAACAGCTGCTCTCTAAGGCTGGGATGAAGGGCAGGGTCGTGGCCTGCGAGGTTCTCATGAGCACTCCTGCCGCACGGAACCTCATCCGCGAGGGCAAGACCCACCAGCTCTACACGGTCATGCAGACCGGCAACCAGTACGGTATGCAGACCATGAACTCCTCGCTCGCCGATCTAGTGCGGCACGGTCAAATCACAAGGGAACTCGCACTCCGGCGGTCTTCAGTGCCCGACGAGCTGGAGCGCCTGCTTCTTGTCGGAGCGGCTTGACGAGCAGCCGGAGTGGGGTGGGGGCGCCGATGTCAATGGCGCTTGAGTGATGTCTCAATTCCGCCGATACAAAACACGAGAGTGTAGAAAGACGGGCTCCGGCCCGGGATAGAGGAGCGGGGTAAGCGTGGCTACTTATTCCTATACTGCGAAGCGCGAAAGAGGGGCTCCCTTCACGGGAGACGTGGCCGGCGACAACAAAGCCGCGGTGGTTGCGGAACTTCGCCGCAAAGGGCTTACGGTCCTCAAGCTCGAGCAGAAGCGCAGCATCCCCGACATCCGTACGATTCTGGAGTCCAGCACCAAGATCAAAGCGCGCGACAAGGCGGTCTTCGCTCGTCAGTTCGCGACGATGATTCAATCCGGGCTGGCCGTGTTGCGTGCTCTCTATGTACTCGAGGAGCAGACAGAGAACGTACGTTTCAAGAAGATCATCGCCTCCGTAAGAGAGGATGTCGAAGCGGGCATGGCGCTGTCCGATGCGATGGCCAGATATCCCGTAGCGTTCGACCGCCTGTACGTTTCGATGGTTCGCGCGGGCGAGGCGGGCGGCGCCCTCGACGCAACCCTTAACCGTTTGGCCGTCCAGTTGGAGAAAGACGACAGCCTGCGCCGGACCATCAAGTCGGCCATGGCCTATCCTGTTCTGATTGCCTGCTTCGCCATCGTTGTCATGATCGGCATGCTGCTTTTCATCATCCCGATCTTCTCCAAGATGTACGCCGACCTCGGAGGCAAACTGCCGACGCTCACGAGGATCATGATGGACCTCAGCAACCTGCTCAAGGGCTACTGGTTCGTAGTCTTTCCAGCGCTTTTCGGCATCGTCTGGGGACTCAAGCGACTCAAGAACACCGACAAGGGCCGGCAGTTCTGGGACCGCGCGAAGCTGAAGCTGCCCATGAAGCTCGGACCGGTGATCCAGAAGATCGCCGTAGCGCGGTTCAGCCGCACCCTGGCGACACTGGTCGGGGCGGGCGTGCCAATCCTTCAATCCATCGAGATAACGGGCAAGACCTCGGGCAACTACGTGATTGAGGAATCGATGGCAGACGTGAGAGAGAGCGTCCGCAGCGGTGAGTCCATTGCGAAACCGCTCTCGCGTGTGAAGGTGTTTCCGCCGATGGTCACGCATATGATATCCATCGGTGAAGAGACCGGGGCCCTCGATGCCATGCTGAATAAGATCGCCGACTTCTACGAGGACGAAGTCGAGGCGGCGGTCAAGTCTCTCACCTCCATCATCGAGCCGATCATGATGATGTTCGTCGGCGGACTCGTCGGTGTCATCGTCATCTCGATGTACCTGCCGATGTTCAACATGATGAACCTGGTGAAGTAGCTCGCGTCTCTCAGGACAATCAGCGCGGACTGTTGGTCGCGGTGCTCAGGTCAGGCCCAATGCACGATAATGTGCATTATGTAAAGTAGCGCGCTAGACCTCGTACGTCAGCAGACTGAAGACCTCGTAACCTTCCAATCGGTCCCTCCCATGAAGCTCGGTGAGCTCTATTAGGAAGGCCAGGCCGGCCACGATCCCACCGGCATCCTCGACGAGGCAAATCTTCGCAGCTGCGGTGCCGCCGGTCGCGAGCAGGTCGTCATGGATGAGGACACGCTGTCCCGGCTTGATGGCGTCAGAGTGCATCTCGAGAACATCGGTGCCGTACTCCAGGTCGTATTCGCAGCGATTGACCTTCCAAGGAAGCTTCCCAGGCTTGCGTGCGGTCGCGAAGCCTACTCCCAGCGCGTAAGCGAGCGCAGCTCCCAGAATGAAGCCACGGGCCTCAGCCCCAAGTATAAGGTCGACCTGCCTCCCGCGCGCGAACTCCGCCAATTGGTCCACCGAGTAGTGCAAAGCTTCGGCATCCTGAAGCATTGGCATGATGTCATGAAACAGAATTCCCTCTTTGGGAAAACCAGGGATGTGGCGGATGAACCTGTCTAGTTCCATGATGCTCCTTGCATAGCGAGGCCTCGTGCTTGGGCTACCAGCGCCCGAGCCATTGTACGATGGCGACGCATGGCCCGCCAGCAGGCTGCTGAATAGCGACGCTGCGCCGGGTGCCCTCTGGGCGTGGATACGATCGCCAGCGTGTCCTGGCGGCCGTGGCTTCGTTGTTCAGCAGCCTCTCAAACGAGGCGCCGCAGCTCCTTGTAGAGCAGCAGGTGCAGGAGCTGGGAGAAGAGAGCGCCCAGGTCGCTCAGCATCTTCTCCCCGTACTCACGTTTGTCCGGGTGCGAAGACCTGAGAGCGGGCGTGACTATTTGCTCGAGAATGGCGGCTTCTCGCTCGGTGGACGAACTCAACAGCCGGAGGTTTCGGGGCTCCACACCGAAACGAGTCAGAAGCTGGCAGATACGGGCGATTTCCAGGTCAGGCTCCGTGAAGGCCTTTCCCGTGCGCGCGGAGCGATCGATCAGACGATAATCCAGAAGGAGCTGCACGAACTGTGCGCTGGCGCCCGCGGTGTCGCACATCTCCTGCAGGGAATAAGCAGGTGCCTCCCGCCGCAGCACCGCCCCAGAACGGCCACCGACCGCTCCCGGCAAGATAGGTTGACCCGATCCCATCGTCTTGCTCAGCTCGACTCGCTGCTTGATGACCTCCAGCGGCAGATACTCGTCGCGCTGGAGCGCGAGGATCGCGCGTAGGCGACGAACGTCGGCTGGGGAGTATTTGCGGTAGCGGCCCTTGGTCCTCGCCGGAGATAGCAACCCTCGATCCTCGAGGTATCGCACCTTGGTGATGCTCAAATCCGGAAAATCGGGCTGCAACAAAGCGACGAGCTGTCCGATGTTGAGAAGCCGCTCGGGCTGACCTCGTCCCGGTTGTGCGGGTGGCACCTGCTCGCCCGGCCGGCCAGAACGTCTTGCCGCGTCTACCATGCTGAACTCAGAGGTCGTCGGCTTCGGCGAGAAAAGCCAACTTGAACTTGCCGATCTGTACCTCATCGCCATCGAAAAGCTGATGCCGTTCGATGCGTTTGCGATTCACGTACGTACCGTTCAGGCTGTTGAGATCCTCGATGAGGAAACCCGTCTCGTCATGAAGGACGCGCGCGTGATGCCGCGACACGGTCACGTCGTCGAGAAAGAGATCGCTGTGCGGACTCCGTCCGATGGTGAGGACATCGCTCTCGATGCCCACCACTTGGCCCTCCCGGCCACCGCCCGCGCTGATCAGCAGCACCGGGCCCGCCAAGACGGCTCGCCTTGCAGCTTCACCCTCCATCTCCTCCCGCTCCGTGAGCGCTAACGAGAGCGTGGTCTCCTCCAGGTCGACAGGCCTGAGGCGGCTGCCACATCGGCTGCAGAAGTTGGCGTCGAGGGAGTTCTGGGCGTTGCACGCCCTGCAAACGACAGTCTCGGACGGGCACGTCTTGTCCGCCTTTTGCTTCTCTAGCGTCGTCACCGGGCGATAGCTCGCGAACTGGCGGCGGATCTCCTCTTCGATCGCGCGAATGACGGACGGGTTCTCGAGGATCTGCGCCCGCTCCTGGGCGCTGGTGTGACTGGCGAGATACTGGTCGTCGAGAATGTCATCAACGTGACGCCCCGACCGAAGCTGCCTCACGATGTATCGGATGACACGTTCTTCACGAACGTCGACCGACAGGTCGCGAAATCTCTTCTGAATGCCCCGGACAACCGGCTCAACGTCATCGGTCATGCGGAATCACTCCTGCCGCAGTGGATCCTCTCCCGCTCCGCGACTGCTGAGAATCTCTGTGAGAGTGGCAACGTCACCATCCTGGACAAGCCCCCCGGCTCTGCTCTTGTCGCGTAGCCTTCTGACCATCTCAGCTCGGACGATGTCCAACTCGCCGTGTAGAAGGCGCCTGCGCATCGACAGTTCTTGCTCGTCTGCAGCCAGCCGGACGGCCAGCGTCTTCAGTTCCTCGTCGGTATACGACTGTATCTTGACGAGGCGTTCGAAAGAAGAATCGTTCAAGGCTTCCACACTTTCACTATAGCGGTTCCTCGCGGAACCATCAAGCTAAGGTAGAGATGTGCCTATTCCTCTGAGGCCAGAAGTTCGTTGTACTCGTCCGCCGTCATGAGATCGTCGGCCTCGGAAGGATCGCTCAGCCGCACCTTGATGAGCCAGCCCTCCTCATAAGGGCTCTCGTTAATGAGCTCGGGCGCGTCGACCACTTCGTCGTTGACTTCCAGAACCGATCCGCTCAAAGGCGCGTAGACATCAGAGACGGCCTTCACCGACTCGACCTCAGCGTAGGACGACCCGGCAACGACGTCCGTGCCTACCTCGGGGAGTTCGATGAACACGATGTCACCGAGCGTCTCCTGGGCGTAGTCGGTGAGACCAAAGACTGCGGTGTCACCATCGATCCGAACCCAGTCGTGCTCCCTGTGGTACTTGAGGTTCTTAGGATTCACAAGCGCTCCTTTCTCGCCACAATCGGCTGGCCGTCATGATAGCACAGCGGTTTTCCGCGCCGGAGAATGGATGGCCCTGTGAACGTCTCCCCCGGCTTGTATACTGTGAGTGCAGGGTCTGACCCGAAGGAGGATCGCGGTGGCACGTCGCAGAGGTCTCGTCATTAACGACGAGCAGATGCAGATGATAGACGCTGTTCTCAGCAAGCTGCAGCGCGTAGCCGGCTCCACCTTCGTCGCCCTGATCTCTACTAGTGGCCAACCCATCACTACCGCTCCGCCCGACGTGGATGCCGACACCTTGTCCCTGGCTGCACTGGCCGCCGGTTCTTTTGCGGCTACTCGCCAACTGGCCGAGGTCCTGAAGGAACGAGAGTTCACCCTCTTGTTCCACGAGGGCCGCGAATCGAATCTTCACGTGGTGCAGGTGACCGAGCAGATCCTCCTGCTGATCACCTTCGGCCACGATACCCAGGTCGGCCGGGTGAGACTCTACACGAGCAGGGCAGTCGAGGTGCTCAAGCCGATTTTCGAAGATGCCGAAGAAGACCACGGGGGCGAACAGGTGATCGATCGCGATTATTCCCGGGAGGCTGGAACCGCGATCGACGACTGGTTCCCCCGCACCGAGTGACTAGTGGGCTAGGGAGCAGCGCGTGGCACTGATCAATCTTGCGGCGAGAGAAATAANNGGCCTGTGCGGCAAGACCACCAACATCCAGTACATCCATCGCCGGGTCAACCCCGGGGCCCGGGGTCGCCTGGTAAGCATCGCTACCGAAGAGGAGCGGACCCTCTACTTCGACTTTTTGCCTCTGTCGCTGGGCACGGTCAAGGGACTCCGCACTAGGTTCCATCTCTACACTGTGCCGGGGCAATCCTTCTACAATGCGTCCCGCAAGCTGGTGCTCCAAGGCGTGGACGGTGTCGTCTTCGTCGCCGACAGCCAGATTTCACGGCTAGACGAGAACGTCGACAGCTATCTCAACCTGTGGGACAACCTCAGATCGCAGAGCGAAGATCCTGGCAACCTGGGGATCGTGCTCCAGATGAACAAACGCGACCTCAGTTCCATCTTCTCGGTGGCCGACCTCACTGAGCTCTTGAATCACACCGGATCGCCGGTCATCGAGGCATGTGCGCTCACCGGGGTGGGCGTTTTCGAGACACTGAAGACGGTCTGCAAGCAGGTCATCGCGAAGAGCTCGCGGTCGTAGGCGGCCGCTAGCTCGTTCGTCCCTCGGCAGTGGCCGCCTCTACCACCCCCTGGTAGTCCCTTGCGAGTTCGAGCGCGCGCTCATCGTCGCCCCCCTCAGCATAGATGTGAAAGAGCGGCTCTTCGGTGTCGGGTAGCACCAACGCCCATTCCGAATGTTCCAGGAAGACCTTGATGCCATCCACCAGCGACACGCGTCCTTGGTGAAGTTTCTGCGTCATCTGACGCATGACGGCGCCCTTCATGTCCCAAGCACACTCCGCCGTGAGATGCGCCACGTGGGATCGAGGCATCCGAGCCACCTGTTGCGACAAAGTGGTGTCGCTGGTGCATACCAGCTCCAGCGCTTTTCCCAGCGCGAACAGCCCATCCATGGACGCCAGCACCGAGGGATAGATGTAGCCGCCGTCGGTGGTGGCGGCGAAGATGGTGTTCGGCCGGGCAGCTTCCGCCATGAGAGCGGCTTTGGAGTACTTGGCGCGGCGGATGCTGACGCCCGTCGAAGACACCACGTGCTCGCCCTGCCGGGTGGCGTGCAAAGGTAGTGCGGCCACACCCGAGCCCGCCTCTTTGGCGGCGTGCTGTAGCAGCAGCAGGAGCAGAGCCGAGTCGGGCACGAGATTGCCTTTCTCGTCGACCAGGTAGAGATACTCGGCTCCCGGATCGAGAATGGCGCCCAAGTCAGCCTCCATTGCGCGGACCATCTCCCCCACTCGCGCCGCGGCGGCCGGTAGGCTCTCCTTGAGAGTGAACCGGGAGCGCACACGCGAAAAGGTGTTGAGCGCCACCGTCTCGACGCCCAGTTTGTCCAGGGTGGCAGAGAAAAAGAAAGCTGGGGCCGACGATGAGTAGTCGAGCACCAACTTAGGCTGCCTACCCCTGATTGCCACCGTGTTCCAATTCTCCAGAAGCGAGTTCGTGTATGTCTCGATCACCCGCGGCGGGTACACGACTTGACCCATCTCCTCAAAGGCCGCCCGCCTGAAGTCCTCGCGGAAATAGTGGTTCTCGATGGCGCGCTCGCGCCTGCCGTCGATCGGTACTCCAGGAGGTTCGGAGAAAAGGATCTCTATCTGCTCGGGGTTGTCGAGGCTCATCTGCACATGAATGCCGCCGACCGCGTTCCCGCCCTTGATGTCGAAGCGGTTCACGGCGAGAGGTGCAGTCGTCAGGTCGCGCACGTTCACGCCGGTGGAGTTGAGGCCGCTGATAATAGCCCTCTTGAAGACCCGGCAGACCTGGTGGGTGTCCCGGCTCGTCGTCACGTAGGCGCCCTTGCTGATCAAGGTGCCGTAGCACATGGCAAGCCGCATGGCCATCTCCGGGGTGAGATCGACGTTGGCGAGACCTCTCACGCCGCTTCGTCCAAAAAGGGTGCTCGGCCCCCGAGTCTCCCAGACGATGGAAGAGCGGACTGTGGAGCCCGGTTCGATGTTCTTGAACGGGTATACCTTGACCTTATTGGCGACTACCGCATTCCGGCCGATTATCGATCGGTCCCCCACGACCACGCCTTCAGCGATGTGGGCATTCTCGTGAACCTCGACGGCGTTGCCCAGTACCGCGCCGGTGACGATGGCGCCCGCGGCGATGTACACGTTCTCTCCAAGTACCGATCCGCCCACCTGAGCGCCGGCCCGCACCACCGTGTTGTCCCCCAACACGGAGTGTGACTGGATGGACGCGCCTGCATCAATGCGGACGTTCTCACCGATCACAGCCGGGCCTTCCACGTCGTCCAGACTGTCGAGCGTCGCTCCTTGGGCCACCCAGATGTTGCCCCGCAGCCGCACGCCGGGAGGGGTGACCCGCACCTTGCCATCCAGGGCGTCCCTGTTGGCCTGGAGATACTGCTCCAGACTGCCGATGTCCTGCCAGTAGCCGTCGCATACCACGCCGTACAGGGGCTTGCGCATGTCGAACAGCTTGGGAAACAGGTCGTGGCTGAAGTCGTACGGTTGGCCCTCGGGGATATGGTCGAATACCTCCGGCTCGATGACGTAGATGCCCGTGTTGACGGTATCGGAGAACACCTGGCCCCATCCTGGCTTCTCCAGGAAGCGTTGGATGCGCCCCTCGTCATCAACGATGACTACGCCAAATTCCAGCGGGTTCTCCACGCTCTTGAGCGCGATGGTCACCATCGCGCCGCGCTCCCGGTGGAAGCCAACGATCTTGGTGAGATCGAAGTCAGTCAGGGCGTCGCCGCTTATCACGAGGAAGGTTTCGTCCAGAAGGTCCTTGGCGAGCCGGATGGATCCGGCGGTACCCGCCGGAGTTTCCTCCACCGTATAGTCGATGTGCATGCCCAGACTGCTCCCGTCACCGAATTGGTTGCGGATGAGCCGCGGCAGGAACGCCAGAGTCATGACCACTTCATTGATGCCGTGTCTTTGCACCAACTCCAAGATATGGTGGATGCACGGCTTGTTGACGACCGGCACCATCGGCTTCGGCTGGTTGGAGGTGAGCGGCCGAAGACGGGTACCCTGACCTCCGGCCATGACGACTGCCTTCACGATGACCTCCTACAGGACCTTGCGGACTCGTCGTGTGCCGCACCGGGGTCTGCGTGTCTCTTGGCAGAATCGTAGCACGGAGCGTCTCGACGAAGCGACAGGTCGCGCGAGCTGAGCGGCGGCTGTTCGGGTAAGAAACAGGAAAGGGCCAGCTGACGCAGGCCCTCTATAGTCGGGACGGCGAGATTTGAACTCGCGACCTTCCGGCCCCCAGCCGGATGCGCTACCAAGCTACGCCACGTCCCGATGCGAGAGTCCAGTATATCGCGCGCTAGACAGCCTGGCCATCACCGGCGGGCCGGCTGTCGTTCTGCGGACCGCCTGCGCCGACCTCGGCGCCCGGCTGTGCCTTTCTGTTCCACGGGAACACCACGCGCTTCTCCTGACGGTGCCAAAGCCTACGAAAGTTGCCCCGATGGGCCCATAACACGACCAACGACATGAGGCAGCAGACGACAAGGTAGGGCAGAGGCTGATGCCAAACGACCGCGGTGACCGGGAAGATTATGGTGCAGGTGATCGAGGCCACCGAGACGATGCGCACGGCAAAGACAAGGATCACGAAGAGCGCCACCACGAAGGCCATGGGGACGGGCATCATGGCAAGCGCCGCCCCCGCACCCGCAGCCACGCCCTTGCCGCCTCGTCCCCTTAGGAAGATGGAGTAGTTGTGCCCGGCGATGCAGGCCAGCGCGACGAAGACGGTGACCAGTGGTGTACCGAAATACCGCGCGACAAGGACTGGTATTACACCCTTGAGCACGTCGCCCAGGAGCACTGCGATCCCGAGCTTGACGCCCAACACCCTGAAGGCATTCGTGGTGCCCGCGTTGCCGCTGCCGTTTTCGCGCACGTCGAGCTTCTTGAAGATCTTGCCAAGAAAGACGCTCGGCGACAGCGAGCCCATCAAGTAGCCGAAGACCACCAGGCCGACGGCCGTCAGGATGGACGTCGTGCTCACGAGTAGCGCTCCTCCTTGCCTTCAAAGTCGATCACGAGGGGTATCCCCCACAAGCCATAGTCCTCGCGTAGCCGGTTCTCAAGATAGTACGCGAAGGACTTATTGACGAGAGCGCGCGCGTTGAGCATCACCTTGAAGCGGGGTGGGCTCGCGTCGTATTGCACCATATAGAACATCTTGATGGTCTTCCCTCCCCTAGCCGCGGGCGGACGCTGCGCACGGAGACCCTCGAGCCACCGGTTCAGCTCCGCCGTGGGTATCCGCCTGCTGTACTGGTCGTACAACTCCTGCGCGAGCGGTAGGATCCGGTCGACCCCTCTCTTGCTAACGGCAGACACCGTGAGCCAGCGGGGTTTCATCTGCACCTTGGCCTTCACGCGTTCGGTTGCCTTCTCCAGATCGAGCGTCGAGATGTCCCATTTGTTGAACAGGATCGCGGTAGCGCATTTCGCCCGTTGAGCTTCGTAGGCTACCTGCAGGTCGAGATCGACCAACCCCTCAGATGCGTCCACCACAACGAGCGCTATGTCGGTGCGCTCCAGAGCATGCAGGGCCCGAAGTGAGCTGTAGTACTCCACATCCGTGGTAGTTCTCTTGCCCGGGCGGCGCAGACCGGCCGTGTCGACGAGAGTCATAGGCCTTCCCTCGAAGACGAGGTCTGTGTCGATGGCGTCTCTGGTAGTGCCGGGGATCGACGACACGATGGTGCGTTGGTCGCCGAGGAGTATGTTGAGAAGCGAGCTCTTGCCGACGTTGGGCCGCCCCACGATCGCCACCCGGATGGGCGCCGGTGCTTCGGGGATCTCAGTTTCCTCCGGCAGAGCCTTCACCACCTCGTCGAGCAGGTCCCCCACTCCAAGTCCGTGCTCTGCCGACACGCCGATGGGCTCGCCGAGGCCCAACTGCCAGTACTCGTGCAGGTTGTCCTGCGCAGCCCGCGCGTCCACCTTGTTCACCGCGAGCAAGACCGGGAGCCCGCTCTTTCGGAGCAGCAGGGCTATCTCGTGGTCCTGTGGAGCGACACCCACCCGCCCATCCACGAGGAACACGGTGACCGCAGCCTCCTCGATGGCGGCGCTGGCCTGTTTGCGAACGTCCTCCGCGAGTGCCTCGTTGTTCTCGAGATCGATGCCGCCGGTGTCGACGACAACAAAGTCTCGCCCGTTCCAGTCAGCCGGCCCCTCTTTGCGGTCGCGAGTCACACCCGACTCGGGCGCGACCACCGCCTCCCGAGTGCCGGTGATGCGGTTGTAGAGCGTCGACTTGCCCACGTTCGGGTACCCAACGATGGCGACCCGGGGGGGGCCGCTCAACGCTGGGCGTGTCTGTTTGGGTGCGCTCATATCTCGATCCCCCTCACCGCTTGCGCCACGGCGTCGATCTGCTCGGGAGGGGTGGAGGCTCCGGCGGTGATGCCCACTACCCGGGCGTTCTTGAGCCACCCGGCATCGATCTCGGCCGCAGATTCCACATGATAGGTCCTTGGCTGTCGAGCCCGGCAGAGTTCCGCCAGCCGCCGCGTGTTGCCGGAGTTCCTGCCCCCCACAACGATGACCACGTCGACGTTCTCAGCCATCGCCATAGCAGCGGTCTGTCGCTGCTCGGTGGCATTGCAGATGGTGTTGTGCACCAGAAGTTCCCTGGCTTGAGGAGCGAGATGAGCAGCCAATTCCGACAGGCGCTCCAGTGATTGCGTGGTCTGGACGACTACCCCGATCCGTCTGCCGGGCAACGTCGCCGGCAAGTCGGCGGGGGATTCCACCACGAGCGAGTTCTCTCCCGCATAGGACCGCAGTCCCAGAACCTCGGGATGCTCCCTCTCCCCCAGGATAATGACCAGATACCCATCCTCCTTGAGGCGCGCGGCCTTCTCCTGAGCGGCTGTGACAAAGGGACAGGTGGCATCGACCACGCATACGCTCGAAGCGGCCAGCGTTTCCTTCGTGTCCCTGGGCACACCGTGCGAGCGAAGGATCACCGTGCCGGCGCAGGCTTCGGCCGGATCGCATATCACGCCAACGCCCCGGGTCTTGAGGTCGCCTATGACGCTTGGATTATGGATGAGCGGTCCCAGGGTATTGATGGGTCCGTGAGCCTCTTTGGCAGCATCGCGAGCGACTTCCAAAGCCTTCTCCACCCCCCAGCAGAAGCCGGCGGAGTCGGAGATCCGGATCTCCAGCTTACCCATGCTCGGCCTCAGAGGGTCGATCGATCTGGCGCATCTTGGCCGCAAGGTCTTCGTACGCCTGCCGGAGCCTGTCCGCGGTGATCTGAGCCCTTTCCGAATGAGGGACCTCAGGCCCAGGAATGGGCA
>PMIZ01000112.1 GCA_003157225.1 Actinomycetota bacterium
TGCGTGCCGGTGATCTGGAACTGGACCCCGCACGGCGCACCGTCACCCGGGCCGGCCGGTCGATCGAGTTGACCCGCAAGGAGTTCGGCGTGCTGGAGGTGCTTCTCTCTGCCGAAGGCCGGGTGGTGAGCGCCGAGGAACTGCTGGAGAAGGTCTGGGATNNAGAACGCCGACCCCTTCACCAACGTGGTGCGCGTCACTATCATGACCCTGCGCCGCAAGCTGGGTGATCCTCCCCTCATCGAGACAGTCGCGGGAGTCGGCTACAAAGCATGACGCCGGACCCAGAGAACCCGGTCGAGACCGAGGCCCCTCCGCCGGTGCCCGAAGCGGCCGGCGATGCCGTAGGCGAGCCCCAGAGAGGCCCAGCCACCTCCCCTGGCTCCAGACGCAAGCGGGGCTTCACGATCCGTCTGAAGTTGACGCTCTGGTGCGGCGGCCTCTTCCTGCTTGCCGGCGTGCTGCTCATCGCGGTCAACTACTTCTTGGTCCGCGACAGCCTCGTAGTGGCGCCGGAAAGGGCCCGAACCGTGGTCGCCGAGCGCTACCACATGGATCCGGCCTTGTTGGAACCGGGGCACGAGTTCCGGTTGCAGCCGGGAGGCCCTCCCTTTGAGATACAGGGACTAGGAGGTATCCCGCTGCCCCGCCTCATCGCGGAAGCGCAGGGCGAGTTGAAAAACGAAGCGCTGCGCCAGTTGTGGATCAGATCCCTCCTCGCCTTGGCCATCATGACTGTGGTCGCTTTCGGGCTGGCTTGGCTGGTAGCGGGACGCATGCTCCGACCTATACATGCGATTGCCGACGCCGCACGCAGGCTGTCGGGATCGACCCTCCACGAGCGAATCGCCCTCAAGGGGCCGCGTGATGAACTCAAAGACCTCGCCGACACCTTCGACGAAATGCTCGGCCGTCTCGACAAGGCGTTCACCGCGCAGAAGGAGTTCGTCGCCAACGCGTCCCACGAGCTCCGCACTCCGCTTACCATCATCCGCACCGAGATGGACGTGACCTTGAACGACCCGAATGTCTCGCCCGCAGAACTGCAGGAGATGGGCGCCGCTGTCACCGACGCAGTGGACCGGAGCGAGAATCTCATCGACGGGCTGCTGGTGCTCGCCAGTGCCGAGGAGTCTCCCGCCCTCACCGATCTCGACCTGGCGGAGATCACCATGAACGAGGTGGACCTGGCCTCGAGCGAGGCGGACGCGCTGGGGTTGCGCCTCGAACTCGATCTGCAGCCCGCGCCGCTGAAGGGAGAGCGCTCCTTGCTGCAGCGCCTCGCAGCCAACCTGGTGGAGAACGCCATCCGGCACAACCACGCCGACGGCTGGTTCTCGGTGAAGACTGGTGTCAGCAGCGGCCAGTCCTACCTCGAAGTGGCCAACAGCGGGCCCGTCGTCGGGCCCGAGGACGCCGCCCGCTTGTTCGAACGCTTCTACCGTCCCGACAAGTCCCGCAGCCGCAAGACCGGCGGGTTCGGGCTGGGACTCTCGATCGTCAAGGCGGTCACCGCCGCCCTGGGCGGCACCGTCGACTTGGCCGCACCAAAGGCGGGCGGCCTCCGAGTGACGGTCAGTTTCCCCGCGACAGCGCAGGCAGGTCGAGGTAGCGACTCATAGCTAAGGCTACCTGAGCGCGGAGCGCCCCCTGCCAAGGCCGGAACTCCGCGCCGGCATACCCGGACATCAGACCCAGACCGGCTACTAGCGATACATCGGCGGCTGCATAGGCGGGGACGTCGGCGAAGGCCGGCTGCGCCCCGGAGCCCGTCTCTGGCAAGGCCTGGGCGGCGGTCCCCTCCGAACCGTAGCCCTTCAGTTGCCGCGCCATCCGCGCGAGGATCTGGGCGAGCTGCACCCTGGTGATGGCCTCATTGGGACGAAAGACCATTGCGCCGTCAGGCCCGGGCGCTCCTGCGACCAGCCCGGCCGCCGAGGCTTCCTCGACAAAGTCGTAAGGATAAGCAAGCGCCTGACCCGCGGAGTTTCGCCGTAGCGGCACGTCTGCGTAGCTGGCGGGCCGACCTTCATCCACTTGGGGTGTATGCAGTCCTGCCACCAACGTCGCCACCTTCGCCACCTGAGCCCGCGTTATCGCGTCTGCCGGTCCAAAGTAGTTGCCGTCATAGCCGCTCATGAAGCCGAGCCGAACCAGGCGGGCGATGGCCGTGCCTGCCTGGGAGCCTCCGTCCACGTCGAGAAAGAGGCGCTCGCCTTTCAGCATGGTCGAGACGTTGACGAATTCGTAGCCGCGGGCCCGAAGCGTGGAGACGATCGTGTGAATGGCTCCCGCGGTGTGCTGCGCCGACAGATGCATCACTACAATGGCGCCCTTGTGGGCGTGGCTGATCACGTGGGAGGCGATGGACGATGCCGATCCACCCGCCCAGTCGCGCGGATCGACGTCCCAGAGCACCAAGTAGCTGAAGCCTTCGCTGCCGGCGACCGCGGCTACCCGGGCGTCGGTAGAACCGTATGGAGGACGAAACAGCGGCACCGTGCGGGCTCCGGTGGCCTGACGAAAGGCATCGACGCCGCCACCGATCTGGCGCGCCAGCGCGCTCGAGGAGAGCCCCTTCAGCACCGGATGCGACCAGCTATGATCGCCGACCTCGAACAAGCCCTCGCTCATGCCCTTGACTATCTCGGCGTTGATGGCCGGAGTACCGGCGACGGCCGAGCCAATCACGAACAGTGTCGCGGGGACCTTGTCCTTCTCGAGCGCGCGGAGCGTCGCGAGGGCCGGTGTCACCGTGGTGTTGTCGTCGAAGGTGAGGGCGATGAGCTTAGCCTCGGTGGGACCCCTGTAGACCACCGAGGCGGACGCCGCCCAGACGGGCCCCGAGAGCAGCCAGAGCCACAGGCTGGCCAGAAGCGCCATCGTGACCGTGTAGGTCGCCACTCTCCGAAGCGAGAGTCCCCCAGCTCTAACCGTTATGGTGGCGCGACGCAAGAATCCTCCGTTTCCCGCTAGGCGAGCGAGAGCATGACCACGACCAGACCCAAGGTCGCCGTGTAGATAGCGAACGGCCGCATCCGATGCTGCTTGACGTAGCGCATGAGAAAGAACACAGCCAGGAAGCCGGATATGGCCGCGGCTATGGCCCCCACCGCGTAGGCGCCACCACTCGTACCGGCAAAGCCGCCTCCAACGTCCTTCAGCTTGAACAGGAAAGCTCCCAGAATCGCCGGGATGCTGAGCAAGAACGAGAAACGCGCGGCCGAGGGCCGATCGAACCCTAGGTATACACCCGCCGAGATGGTGGCGCCCGACCGACTGAGACCGGGAGCGATGGCGAGAGCCTGGAAGCAGCCGACGACGAGCGCGTCCGCGGGCCGCAGGCTGTCGAGTTGCACGGGCTCCCGCCGCGCCCGGCCCAGCGCGAAGTCCGCTCCCCAGAGCAGCAGGCTGGTGATGATGAGAAACAGGCCCACCGCCAGAGTGCTGGAGAAGAGGTCCTCAAAGAAGTTGGAGAAGAGCACTCCCGCCAACCCGGCCGGTAGGGAGCCGATGACGAGCCACAGGAAGAGACGCCGCCAATACTTGACGTCGGAACGATCGAGGCGCGACGGCGCGACGAGGGCGAGCACGATCTTGATGATGTCCCTGATGAAGTATCCCAGCACGGCCACAAGCGTGGCCACATGAACAAGGATGTCAAAACCCAGCGAAGGCGTCGCCATATTGAACAATTCGGGAACCAATACCAGGTGGCCGGAACTCGAGACCGGCAGGAACTCAGTGAGCCCCTGGACCACTCCGAGTATCAGCGCCTCGAGAACGCTCAAGACCTGGCCCGTCCCCTTCCCTCGCCGCACACACCGGCTGGCAGCATATCACCGCAGGGGAAGCGAATTCCGGCGGCCGAGCCGGCCCGCCCCGATGCGGATGGCCCCGATCGCCACCGCGGCCTTGAGGAGATCTCCGATGAGGAAGGGGAGAAGCCCCACCGCCGCCGCGTGACTCAAGTTCCCACCCAGGTAGGCGAAGGCCAACCAGGGCACGCCGAGCGCGTAGACGGCCGCTTCGGCCAGAAGGGCGCCGACACTCAGCACGGCCAGTTCCGCAAGCAGGCCCCGACGAAGAAGCCGGGGCGCTCGGGCTCTCGACGCCACCCAGCCCATGAGAAAGGCGGCGGGCAGGAAGCCTATGAGATACCCGCCGTCCGGACCCAGTATCGCGGCGGGCCCACCGGTGCCGCCATGGAATACCGGTGCGCCGGTAAGCCCGAGCACCAGATAGCTGGCCACGGTGGCCACCCCGAGTCGTGAGCCCAACAGGCCGCCGACGAGCAGAACCGCGAGAGTCTGCATGGTGAGCGGGACAGGGTAGAAGGGCACCGACAGCCAGGAGCTGGCGGTCAACACGCCGACGCCGACCGCAAGGCACGCAAGAGTGGCGAGAGCCGGCCGGGTAACTAGGGCCTGCCCGAGAAGGCCGCGCTCCGATCGCGGCGCCAGACTGCCCGCCCCCGCGGTCTCGACGTGCAGTGTCGGTCTTCCCAAACCAGAGTCCCTCTTCATGACCGTCCTCTCCGTCGACTGCCCGTCCGCAGATGTCTCCGCAGTCTAGTAGGCTGGGGCGGCGCCTGTCAACCAGGTTCGCCGCCATGGTTTACGGGAGCGGGTCCATCCCAAAACTCCTCACCGTCACGTCGCCGGCGAACACCTGCACTTGACGACCATCCGGTGTGAGCACGAGCAACTGTCCTTCCTCGCCGATGCCGGCCGCTTCCCCGGTCACAACCGGCTCGTTGGATGGCGGTCCGGAGAGCACTTCCACCGCTCTGCCTCGGAGGAAATCGCGTTGTCTCAGGCCGGTCAGTAAGTCGTCGCCGTCGACGGCGTTCCATCGCGTCGTCAACCGGGCGAGAAGCTGGGCCAGGAGCGGAGCGCGCGGGAGTTCCCTGCCCAAGGCTTGGCAGAGCGAGGCCGGCTCCGGCCGCGCTTGCCATTCTCGGAGAGCGTCTGGCCCAAGGCCGCCGGTGAAGGCGACGGGGTCACTGTTGACGTTGAGGCCTATGCCGGCGACCGCCCAGTGCAGCCGATCGGAGTCCATGGAACCTTCCACCAGGATGCCGCACACCTTGCGGTCGCCGAGCAGGACGTCGTTGGGCCACTTGATGGCGACCCTGTCCTCCAGCCCCGGGATGGTCTCCAACGTCTCGGCGACGGCCAGCGCGGCAGCCAGAGACAGCAGATGGGCGCGCGCCGGCGCCAAGGCCGGGCGCAGTAGCACCGAGAAGGTGAGGTCCTTTCCGGGTTGGCTGACCCAGCCGCGGCCCAGCCGTCCACGGCCCCCGGTCTGCTCATCGGTCACTACGACGGCTCCGGCAGGCGGGGAGGCGGCCGCGGCACGCCCGGCGTTGGCCCCGGGCGGCGAGGAAAGCCCGGCCGCACCGCGCAGTACCTGGTTGGTCGACGCACAACGGGCCAGGTAGCGATAGGGCAGGCCGGCTACCCACGGCGAACCGGGCTCCATCAGGTCGAGCAAGAAGGGGACCACCGCTTCGGCCGCGACCAGGTCGTCGAACGGGCGAGCGAGCCGATACCCCGCTCCGCTGACGGGATCGATGACGAATCCGAGCGAGCGGAGCTGCTCCACTTGCTTGTGCACCGCGGCTCTGGAGAGACCCAGACTGTCCCCCACCGCCTGGCCCGAGAGAGCCTCGCCCTCCCGCCAAGCCAGCTCGGCGGCGAGGGCGATTCGATGGGCCTGTCCCGTGGTCACCAGACCGCGAGCCGCAAGTTGTTCGAGGCGTTCGAAAATTGGAAGATGGTCCATTTGGCCACAATGGGTCGAGGGGAAACCTTTTTCCATCCTACGGCATCTGCTATTTTGTATCGTCACCGATTGTGGGAGTTTGGCCCTTCTTGAGTGAGCGAAGAGTTAATCGGAGGCACAGGGGCAGGCGCGCCCGACTGAGCCTTCTCATAGCCGTAGGGTCCATAGTGGCCATCGTGGTGCTCGCCATCGTAATCGACTCCGCCCTCTACTACAACAAAGTCCACGCCGGCGTCAGCGTCTCCGGCGTCGGCCTTGGCGGCAAGACGAAGAGCGGAGCGATGGCCGCCCTGGATGCGTACGTCAAGACCGCGCAGTCCGATCCGATCACTCTCTCCAGCGGCGACAACACCTGGCGGGTCAACCCTGTCGATGTCGGTTTGACGGTCAACGCGCAGCAGGCCGTGGCCGACGCCATGGCCGCGTCGCGCAATGGCAACTTCTTCACCGATCTGGGGCATCGCCTCAAACTCTACTTCTCCAAGAAGAACCTGCCGCTGCAGGCGACGTTCGACAGCGCGAAGCTCGACGACTTCATCGCCCAGGTCGCTCAGAAGCTCGACGTGTCCCCGGTTGACGCCAAGTTGGTGATCGACGGAGGTCAGATCAAGACTGTCGACGGGCAGAGCGGCAACGTGGTCGACCGGGCCGCCCTACGCACGCAGTTGGAGCCGCTCCTGGTCGGTATGCGCTCCGCTCAGATATCCGTTCCTATGGTGGTCAAGCAGCCCGCGGTAACGGCCCAGAACTTCCAAGAGGCCGTCGACCAATCGAAGACCATGACGAGCGCCCCCGTGACCCTCACCGGCAGGTCCCAGAGCTGGACGCTGACGACGCAAGACATAGTCAGCTACATGGACTTCAGTTCGGACATGCAGAACGGCGTCTCCACCCTTGTCCCGTACATCTCAGCGGACAAGATGAAAGCATTCTTCGCCAGCATCGCCGACCAGGTGGCCACCAAGCCGAAGGACGCTTCCTTCGCCGTCGCCAGCGACGGAAAGAGCGCCCAGGTGGTACCGGAAGTGCCCGGAGAGGCGCTCGACCCCGAGGCGACCGCCAAGGCGATCACCGACGCGGCGCTCCAGACGACCGGACGCACCGCCCAGGTGGCGGTGACCACCGCCGAGCCCAAGTTCACGACCGCAGATGCGAACGCTTACGGGATCCAGGACCTCCTGGCCAGCTACACCACCCCCTCCTTTGTGGGGTCCGCGAACCGCCAGGTGAACGTACGCATAACCACCCAGTACGCCAGCAACAAGTTCCTGGCTCCGGGCGAGGAGTACAACTTCGACAAGGTCATCGGCCCGCGCACGGTCGCGCGCGGATACAAGACCGCGCCTGGGATCGTCGCCAACGGCGAGCTGGATGAGGTGTTGGGCGGCGGCATCTGTCAGGTCTCCACCACCCTCTTCAACGCCGTCTTCGAGGCGGGCCTCAAGGTCACCGAGCGCAACAACCATTCCCTCTTCATCAACCACTACCCTCCCGGACGTGACGCGACCGTAGCTGGCAACGGCGGCAAGAACTTCCGCTTCGTGAACGACACCGCTCACTACATCTGGATCCTCGGCACCTCGGACGGCATCACCACCACCTTCAAGATCTACGGCACCAACGACGGACGCACGGTGGAGGCTCACTTCAGCGGCTTCCACTACGGCGCCACTAGGACTGAAGTGACTGTGCTCAACCCCGGCCTCCAGCCGGGGACGACGCACGTGAAGATCGACGGACAGTCGGGCAGGTCGTGTTCTGAGAAGCGGATCGTCACGTATGCCGACCACACGACGAGCACCGACATCTTCAATAGCAACTACCCGATGATTCCCAAGACCATCGAGGTGGGTCCGACCACCACGACGACCATCAGGACTACGACGACCACCCAGCCCGGAACTGGCACCACTGTGGTGACATCGTTCTAGGACCGTTCGCCAACTGGACGCCGACGCCTCATTCGGAGCGGGTGCTTGAGCAGTCAGAAGGTCAGTGAGAAGCGGGGGCCCATACGTCGGCAACGGCGACGGGGTCGAGTCCGCCTAAAGAGGCTCATCGCGGCCGGAATCGTCATCGGGCTCATCGCCGTGGCTTTGCTGGTCGACTCGGCCCTCTACTACAACAAGGTGCACGCGGGGGTCAGCGTCTCCGGCCTGTCTCTCGCCGGCCTCACCCACGACGAAGCTACCGCGGCCCTCACGCGGTACGTGCAAGGCGCGCAGAAGAACCCCATCACTCTCACCAGCGGCGACAACAAGTGGACACTGTCGCCAAGCGATGTCGGCACAGAGATCGACGTTGCGCAGGCGGTGGCTACGGCCATGGATGTCACCCGCAAGAGTAACTTTTTCGTGAACGCGGTGCGGCGTTTCAAGCTCTACTTCAGCGGTTCGAACGTGCCACTGCGAGGAACCGTCGACACCGCGCTCATGGACAACTTCCTCGAGCACATAGCCGAGCAGTTGGACGTGCCGCCGGTCAATTCGGGCCTCGCCATCACCGACGGCCAGATCAAGGTCGTCGAGGGCCGCAAGGGTAGTGTTGTCGACCAGGTGACTCTTCGCGGCCAGCTCAAGTCACTTCTCTTCACGCTTCACAACACGGAGCTTCCCGTTCCCATGATCGTCAAAGACCCTGCCGTCCAGGCGCAACACACCCAGGAAGCTCTGTCTGGGGCGCAGACGATGATCAGCGCGCCGGTCAACCTTACGAGCGGCAGCACAGGTTGGACGCTTACCACCGAAGAGATAGCCGCCTACATGGACTTCACCTCGAAGGACCAAGCTGGGGTCTCGGTCCTGGTCCCCTACTTGTCCGCCGACAAGATGAAACCCTTCTTCGATCAGATCAGGGCGAAGGTGGCGACCCCGGGGGTGGATGCCACCTGGGCCAGCGACGGCAAGAAAGCCTGGGTGGTGCCGGCCGTGCCGGGGGGGTCACTGGATGCCGAGGCCACAGCAGCGGCGCTCACTGTCGCCGCCCTTCAGACGAACAACCGGACCGCGGAGGTCGTGGTGCGGGACGCAGCACCCAAGCTGACGACAGACCAAGCCACGGCCATGGGCATCAAGGACAGGCTGGCGACCTACACCACCGAGTACGTGGGCACCGAGGACCGCCAGCACAACGTGAAGCTCACCACCAAGTACGCCGTCACCGACAACTTGCTGGCTCCCGGCGAGGAGTACAACTTCGACCAGCACATCGGGCCGCGCACCGAAGCGCGCGGCTACCGGCAGGCGAAAGGCATCACGGGCGCGGGCAAGCTCGAGGACGTGCTGGGTGGAGGCATCTGCCAGGTTTCCACCACGCTCTTTAACGCGGTTTTCGACGCGGGCCTCAGGATCACCGAGCGGCACAATCACACCCTCTTCATCCAGCACTATCCTCCGGGTAGAGACGCGACGGTCACGACGGATGGATACAACTTCAGGTTCGTCAACGACACCGATCACTACATCTTGATCCGAGGGACGTCCACCGGCATCAGGACGACGTTCACCATCTACGGCACCTACGACGGACGCACGGTCAAGTCGGTCTTCAGCGGCTTCACGTACGGTCCCAAGCGACCCGAGGTGACCGTCACCAACTCTTCTCTGGGCCCCGGGACCACCCTCGTTGATATCACGGGACAGTCGAGCAGGTCTTGCTGGGTGAAGCGCACAGTGACCTACGCCAACGGCAAGAGCAAGACGGACACCTTTTACAGCGAGTGGCCCGAGTACGCGAAGGTCACCGAGGTAGGTGTGGGCACCACCACGACATTGCCGGGCACGCCTACGACCAAGCCGCCCGGGAAGGGAAAGACCGTCGTCACCGGCTTCTAGCTGGGAACATCGCCTGAAGGAGAGTGGCGGCCAGACTCTCCCTCGTGTCCAGATCGACCTCTGTGAACTGGGTCGGCTCCGACCCCAGCCGCTCGGTGAGCTCGGGCAACAGCGCCGGGCGGCAGACCACCAACGCAACGCGGAAATCACCGGCGCACAGGGCCTCCAGCGCCTTCACCCAACCACGGCTGCCTTTGAGTTCCAGTGGACCGACCTCATCGACTATCAAAAGGTCGCATGGGGTGGACCGCGAGAGAACCTGATTCGCCCAGTCGAACATCCCCTGGTCGTAGTCCCATCCCGGGGTGAGAGGGTCGGTGCCCGCAGCCGCGGCGCGTTGGGAACCGAACAGACGTGACTCCCCCGACGCCAGATCGATCACCCGGCGGGGCGAGCCCGGCGCATCGTCAAGGCGCTCGGTGACGAGGCCGGCCACAGAGAGACCTCTCCGGCCGGCCTCGTCGGCGACCCGCTTGCACAGCACGCTCTTGCCCGCTCCCCGTTCGCCGGTGAGCACGCAGATGGAGGCTTTGGGAGGCTGGGCGTGCGCTGCCCCCCACCCGCCGCTGTCTGGCGACTCAGACCTCGTAGTAGGCACCGTTGGCACAGGAGCGGCAAAGGGTCTGGCCATCTTTGACGACTTCCCGAGCATCCTGCACTTTCTCCCCGCACTTGACGCAGATGGACGACCGGATGGAACGGCCAGGCCGATCCTCCTCCGGGACCGTCACCTTCACCGGGGTGCAAGTGAACAACTGCTCGTCGCTCCAGCCTTTCCAGTATTCACGCGGATCAAGGTCGGGCCCGGCGTGCGGCACTTCTGCGCGGGGGGCCACCCGCAACGCGCGGCCGCTGGCGAGATCGACGAAGGTGGCGGCCATCTTGCCGTAGTCCACCCATTTCAGTCGGCGGCGACCCAGTGTCACACCGGCCACCACACTCACCGCGTCGCTTGCGCAACGGTCCATCTCGACATAGACCATGAGGTCGCGGTAGGCCCGGGGGTCCTCGATCCCCAACTCGCGGCATCCGTACCGGGCCATGCGCACTCCCATCACCATCCCGTGGCAGAGGTGCCCATGAAAGGTCTGAGCCGCGTTGAGGTCTTCATCCAACGTTCGCACTAGGCTACTTCTCCTTTGGCAGGACCCTGATCTCAGTTATTCCCGGCACGAACAGTTTGGCGTCGGTCAGGTACTTGCCGGAAGCCACGCTGGAACCGACGAGGCTCAGGGGGAACTCCGCGTCACCCAGAGGGATGCCCTCCATCTCATTTGCTACCAAATACCCGGGGTTGCCCGCCATGTCGGCACCGTCCAGAGTCACGGTGTGGCCGTCTGCCCCGACGACCTCTATCGAGTATGCCTTCTCGGCGGACTCCTGCCCAGAGGCGCCTGCCTGCGCAACCCCGTTCGGGATAGCCGCTGCCACAAGGACAGAAAGCGGGACCCCCGACCAGGTGCGGCCTTGAACGTCTTCCCAGGTGGTCTTGTCCCCGTTCTGGTCCTCCAAATCCGCGAAGGACCCGCGATTGAAGCTCACCTGGGACGGGCCGTCAAGTCGCAAGGCCCAGTCGTCGCTATTGCTCCGGACCTGGATTCGAGAGACCCATTTGACCCACAGGAACCCCTCAACGACCTGATTCGGTTTGGAGGTGAGGAAGACGAGCCGCAACGGCCCCTCTTTCTTGCCGAGCGGCTGGCCCTGACACTCGTAGGCGACCACCGTCTGCGGCGCGTCTCCGGCCTTCGTCACTTTGCTGCTCGCCGGGTCGTAGGTGACAAGCGCCCCCTTCGAGATCTGTTCTCTGGTGAACGTCATGACGTAGCCGTCCGTGGCTGCGACGCTCACTACGCTGTCCGCAGCGAGCCCCCCAACCTTTGCCAGGAGGTCGACGAGAGTCACCCCTCGGTATTCCACGGGGCCGGTCACCTGGGGGTTCGGTGGGCAAATGTATCCGCCGTAACCCTGCGCCGCCGGCATCGCCTTCAGCTCGGGCAGGGTGAAGGACTTCGTGCCGTCCAGGCCGATGACTGACACGACGGGCGCGGACTCCTTCGAGTCCGCGCCCGTCATAGTCACCGCGACTGCGGCCGTTTGCCCACGCCCCGCGGCGGTGGACGCGCCGCACCCGGCAGCCACGGCCACGGCGCCGGCTAGCAGAAGGACCAGAAGTGCCGCCGCCAGGACTTCGCGACCACGCACGGGACTACTTGAACTCGAGCGAAGTGATGTCGGTGACCCAAGCCTTGCCTTCCAGCCCTGGCATGACGGCGTTCAGCTTGCCGTCGTCGCCGATGGCGATCATCGCATTAGGATCCAAGTCGGCCAGGGTGATCTCTCCCATGTATCCGTCGCTCGCGCCCATGTCCGCGACTTTGGCCGCCGACTGCACCCCCACCGCGGTCATGATGTCCTTGAACAGCACGCCCGTGAACTGCATGGAGCCCTTCTTGGGATGCGTGGCGGTGATGGTGGTGACCTTCATCGCCTTGAGGTCGGCAACGGTGAGGTTGCCCGGCTTGTCCACCAGGCCCTTCACGGCCATGGTGCCACTCACGGCACCGGACGAAGCGACGGTAGTGTCGGTCGCGGCCGCGGTGGTAGTCGTCGCAGCCATGGCAGTGGTGGTGGTCGCCGGAGCGGCAGCGGTGGTGGTTGTTGTGGAACCCCCGCACGCGACGGCAAAGACCATCGCGCCGGCCAAGACGAGGCAGGCGGCGAGCACCAGCAGGGGGCGAATGTGCAGCTTCATGATTATGGTTTCTCCTTCTCTCACTTGGAGCTCAGGGCGCGGCCCATGAGCTCCTGTAGTTGCGCGTCGCTAAGATCGATCTGGTAGAAGAGTTTGTAGAACCGTTTCACCTCCGCCTTGATGTCGTACTGGTAGAGATCGGGATACAGAAGGTTCCCCAGCCATCTGACACCCAAGATGCGGCTGATAGACGGCGGACGGTCGAACCAGTCGAACGGGCCGCGAGGGATTTGATACACGCGCCCCACTTTGGTAGCCGTGACGGTCTTCCACTGCGAACCCGTGGTGATCTGCTCGTAGACATTGCTCTCCTGGTTGGGATCGCTGGCCACGAGGATCACCTGCGGATTCCACAGAAGCACCTGCTCGAACGACACCGGCGCCATCCCATACTCCGACTCCACCTGCACGTCGGCCACGTTGGCGGCGCCCACCAGGTCCAAGACTTCGGTGTGCTCGGAGCCCTTGGGGTCGGTGTTGAGCCCCTTCATGCCTTCGGCGTAGTAGACCTTCACCCGCTGGGCATCCGTGAGCTTGGCGGAGTTGGCCTCGGCTTCCTTGACGACGCCGTCGCAGTAGTCGGCCAGCTCTTTTGCGCGCTCCTCCACACCCAACAGCTTGCCTACGTAGCGGAGTGTGTCTCCACTCTTCACCAGGCTGCCATCGATCATGATGACGGGTATGTGAAGCAGCCCCTGGATGCGGTCGGCATCGGATTTGGCGGCTTCGTCCAGATAGCCGATGGAGAGCACCACGTCCGGCGCCCGCTTGATGATCTCCTCCACATTCCCGGTGGTGTTCTTGCCGAACCACCCGCCCAGCCCGGTGACGTTCCTGTATTTCTCCGGGATGTACTCCTTCTCCAGAGCGGTGGGGCTAATGTTCCAACCGATCAACATGTCAGGAGCCAGCATGAACATGAGGTTGGTGCCCATGGGGCTCGTGCAGTAGACCTTCTTGATGGAAGCGGGGATGGTGAGTTGGCGACCGGCCTGATCGGTCATGGTGACGGTGGCACCCGGGCCTCCCGTGCCAACGGAACTGGCGGTGGCTGTGGTCGAGGAGACAGACGCCGCGGTCGTGGAGCTAGGCCCTGGCGCGCTCGAACCGCAGCCGGTGAGCGCCAGAGCCAGGACGACGGCCGCCAGCAGAACCAGCGCCAAGACCGCGCGGGCGACGGCAGTCCTGCCGGGAGAGTCCTTCTTGAGGTGGCGCATCTCGTTCCTCCTCTACGATTGTTGGATCGAGTCGGCGAGATCGGCCGAGCGTATGTCGAGCATCCAGGCGCCTGCGTCAAAAATGCCTCGATGGGCGCCTTCGAGGCACGACTTCCACACCGCGGGCTTGTCGATGACCACCGAGCCGGACAGCATGTCGATGCCCTCTTCGAACCACCAGGGGACTAGGGGCACCGTCGGCCCGACCAAAGACACCTTCGCCGCGGAGGACAGGGTGAGCAACCGCGGCAGGGTCTTGTTGGTGAGCGTGGTGCCGGTGATGAACACGAAGTCCTGTTGCGGCAGCACGTACTCGGCCGCGAAATCAGGCAGATCGCCATCCCGCGGTTCTCTCTCGAAAATGCTGAGGTCGCAGCGGGCGGCCATGGCTTCGAGTCCGGGGAAATGCCCTATCACGGCCACCTTTCTGCCCTCGACCTGTGCCAACATCGAGCTGAAGGCGCCGGCCGACCGCAGTTGCTCCAGCGGGCGGGATACCCACGTGCGCAGCCTTTCGGGCGCGTTGTAGAAGGCATTGATCGCCGCCATGCCGAGGGAGGCCTGACGAAGGTCCCAGCTTTTGACATAGGCCGCCAACTCGCGCAGCGGCCTGCCGGCCAGCGTCGAGGGCGGGTTCCCGTCGTGGGCACCGGCTCGATAGGTCATGGCCAGACCCATGCCGTCGGATTCCACGACGGTCCAAGTGCTTCCGACCAGGCAGGCGGACGCACGTGCCTCAGGAGCGATCCCGTCGACGAGACGGTCGTAGATGTCCCAGTTACTGCTCAACCCTCATTCCCTCCTGCCGTAATCCAATGCGGAGTATAACGCCCGACCCGGCGAGGGTGCAAGTGCTGGCCCCGTTCTCCCCTCCCGCCCTAGGACCGACGAACGGCCGTGTTCACCTCAGGTTGCCCGGGCCACGCATACCTTGAGGAACGGGTCGGTCTCCGGATCGCCTTCCAGAATGCGCACCTTGACACCGTAGATATCCTCAAGACTGGCCTCGGTTAGTACGTCCACCGGAGCTCCCACGGCGACGAGCCGTCCCCCCTTGACCAACCCTACCCGCGACGCGCAGGCGAAGGCGTGGTTCGGAAAGTGCGACGACATGAGGACGGCCAAGTCGCGCTCGTGCACGAGGCTCTTGATCAAGGACAGAAGTCGTGCCTGGTTACCGAAATCAAGGTGCGACGAGGGCTCGTCCATGATGAGCACCCGCGGTTCCTGGGCCAGAGCGCGCGCGATGAGCACCAGTTGCCGCTCGCCCCCGCTCAGTTCGGTGTAGGGCCGATCGGCCAGATCGGCGACGCCCATTCGTTCGAGTGCGCCCAGCGCCACCTCCTCGTCGTGATGAGAAGGCGCCGAGGTGAGGGAGATATGCGCGGTGCGGCCGGTGAGGACCACGTCCATCACGTGGAAGGGAAACGGCGCCGTATGGGCCTGAGGCACGTAGGCCATCTGCCGGGCCCGCTGGCGGCGCGACTGTCCGCTGATGCTCTTGCCGTCGATCCTCACGTCTCCGCCCATGGGAGGGATGGCGCCGAGGATGGTGCGAAAAAGCGTAGTCTTGCCGACGCCGTTGGGACCCACTAGCAGAAACGCCTTGGCGTTCGGAAAATCGATGGGCACCGATTTCATCCGCGCATCGATGGCGGCGGCAAGCGCCAGCGTCATGTCGCTTACATTGGTCTTGGCGCTGGCTTCGGCGAGCGCGTGGCCCAGCGCGTCGGGCAGACGGTGGCGCGCGAACGAACCAAGAAGCTCGCTGCGATCGAAGCGTCGCCGGCCCGGCTTCGCCGCTGGTTTGTCGCGCAGGCGGCGAATCATCGCGTCGCGAAAATCGGCATCGACATCGTTGACCGGCTCGCCGTTTTCGTCTGCGGAAGCCTGCACTTCGGGTTCCTCGAGCGCCGCGCGCACCATGACGCCGCCGCCCTTGGCGCGTTCGCTGCCGACGATGACCGCCTCGGGGCCCATCTCGGCGCGCACGCTGGCCAGGGCGCTCTTCATGTCCTTGGCGATGAAGGTGCGAAGTTGCATCACACCTGCCCCAAGGTTCTAAGCCGGATCGAGGCGTGAATTTCGTTCTGCGACATGACCACGGTCTGGTTGCGG
>PMIZ01000024.1 GCA_003157225.1 Actinomycetota bacterium
GAGAAGATCCTCGGCAGTGGAGCGAAGGGGCAGCGGCATGGACATAAACGAGGTCTTTGTACTGGGCGCGGGCTTCATGGGCGCTGGGATAGTCCAGGTCGCGTCACTGGCGGGGTACCGCGTGACGATGGCGGACACGGGCGAGGACAGGCTCGAAGCGGGCTCGCGCTCGATAAGCGATTCACTGCGGCGGATGGTGAGATCGGGCAAAGTCGGAGAACCCGATGCCGACAAGGCCCTGTCGGATATCAAGACCACGACTGACATTCACGCCGCCCAAACTGCGGACATCGCCGTGGAGGCGGTCCCCGAGGATGCCGAGCTCAAGCGAAGGATCTTCGCCGAGCTCGACGATATCTGCCTGCCGCACGCGATTCTCGCCACCAATACCTCGGCTATCCCGGTCTCTCATATTGCGGCGGCCACCACCCGACCCGAGAACGTAGTCGCCACCCACTTCTTCGGCCCGGTCCCCGTCATGCGGCTTTGCGAGGTCGCTGGAGGCGTCCTCACCTCCGAGGAAACGCTGGCAACAGCGGAAGCCTGGGCGAAATCTCTCGGGAAGGAGACCGTGCGGGTGCGGGGCGACATCGCGGGGGTCATCGCGAATAGGGTGACCATACCTTCGAGCCTCGAGGCAGTGCGCATGGAGGACGAGGGCGTGGCGACGGCCGTGGAGATAGACCAGGCGCTTGCCGCGGTCGGCGTGAAGGTGGGCCCGATGCGCATCATGGACAACGCCGGGATCGACGTGACCTTCTCCGCGGCGAAAGCCATATTCGACGACACCGATGACGAGATATTCTTCCCTCCTCCTCTCATGCGCAGAATGGTCTCCGCGGGCCTTCTCGGGCGCAAGTCGGGGCGCGGTTTCTACGACTATCGCTCTGGCGAGCCTGTCCCGCGGAACACCACGACTCCCCCCCGCTTCCTCGATTCCATGCGGGAACCAGAGCCTGGCGAGGCTCGTGCTCAGGCCTTGTTCAACAGGTTCTACCTGCCCACGATAATCGAGTCAGTCCGGATGCTCGAGGCGGGAAGAGCGAGCCCAGACGACATCGATGCTGCCGTGAGACTGGGCTTCAACTTCCCGCTCGGGCCGCTCCAGACAGCCGACATTATGGGCATCGACAAGGTCCTCGAGGCCGCCTGTGCACTGGAGAAGGAAACGGCCTCCAGGCGCTTCGGTCCCCCAACCATGCTGAAGACGATGGTTACCTCCGGACGTCTCGGGCGGATATGCGGCAAAGGCTTCTACGATTACCCCGAGAGTTGAAAAGCGGTTATGCCTCCAATCACAGCAACCGCATGACAGCCCCTGTCTTCGAGAAGCTCTTGGGTGCACATATCCAGTGAGCTGTCCCCAAGCGCTCGATAACTCTTATTATCTTGACCCCGAATTCGTTAGTGTACTCTAGCCGTCCAACACCTTCGTCGCCGCAGGGCCCCCCTGCTATACTCATTGATTAACAGCTGACGAAGGGTGTGGATGTACTGAAGAAGTCGTTTTCTTTCCTCCTGGCACTGGTCCTGGTGCTTGTCCTCGCAGTTCCTGCCACGGCCGGTTGGACCGGTGGTGACGACGTCATGGGCACGAACTCGGCCAGGACCACCTGGTACTTCGCTGAAGGCTGCACCCGCTCCGGCTTCAACACCTGGATCTGCGTGTTCAACCCGAATGGGACTGCGGCAAATGTCACGATCAAGTACTTCCTGGAGACCGGGGAGACCCGGACTTACCCTGTGACTTGCGGTCCCACGGCGAGGGCCACTGTGTATGTGAACGGCACATGCCAGGGGCAGCACGACGTCTCGAGCCTTGTTACGAGCGACATCCCGGTCATTGTCGAGCGGCCCATGTACTTCTCGACCAACGGGGACACCGGCGGCCATTGCGCCATGGGCGTCCAATCACCCAATACCAATTGGTTCTTTGCAGAGGGCTGCACACAGCATGGCTTTCAGGAGTGGCTCTCCGTCCTCAACCCAAACCCCTACAAAGTTAACCTGACCTTTGACTACTACATTGAGAACTACTCGGATGTCAGCATGCCTGTCTCCATCCCGGCAAACACCAGGTTCACGCAGAGCGTCAACAACGTGGTGCCTCCCAGACGGAACGTATCTGTACATATAGCCGGGGATACCCCGTCTGACACTGTGATAGCCGAACGCCCCATGTACTTCCTCTACCAGGACAAGTGGAACGGAGGCCACGACGCCGTGGGCGAGACCTCCCTCTCGGCGACCTGGAACTTTGCGGAGGGGTGCACCCGGACAGGTTTCGACACATGGATAACTCTGGAGAACCCATCGGACAGCCCCTTGAGGGTGGACGCCACCTACATGCTGGGGACCGGTGCAGAAGTTGTCAGGACCTACTCGGTAGCGCCCAGGGCCCGCAAGACGGTATTCGTAGCAAACGAGGTGGGCAAAGGCCAGGACGTCTCCACGAGCCTTGTGGGTAGTGCCCCTTTCGCCGCGGAGCGTTCCATGTACTTCCTCTATCACGGCAAGTGGGATGGGGGATCGGATTCCTTCGGCTGCCCTTCGCCTGAGTCGGATTTCTTCTTCGCGGAAGGATGCACACGGCCGGATTACGAGACCTGGATCTGTGCCCAGAACCCGAACTCTACCGCCGTCACTTTGAAGGTGAGCCTCTTCGAGGAGACAGGCCAGGTCGTGGCGCTGCCCAGTGTGACTATCCCTCCAAAGGCCAGGCTGACCATAGACGCCAACGCTGCTGCCGGTTCCGGCCACGACATCTCAATCGCGGCCAGCTGCGCTGAAGGGCTTCCGATCGTGGTCGAAAGGCCGGTCTACTTCAACTACGAGCCAAGTCCGGTCGGGCCTGTCGGAGCGGATATATCTGAGTACAACGGTGAACCTGACTGGAACGTCATCAAGGCCGAGTGTGCATTTGTCATCATGCGGAGTTCATACGGTGTGGAGAGTGTGGATA
>PMIZ01000158.1 GCA_003157225.1 Actinomycetota bacterium
GATGGGGATCCACTTGTCGGCGTGAACTGCCGCCCCATAGTTGAGGTCCGGGCAGATGTAGACCGAATCGATGCCGAGCTCGCTGTACCAGTAGCAGAGACGGGTGGCTGCGAGCCCGTCGATCCCCCATGGGGTGGTTTCAGGGTCGCATCCCCAGAAGAGCAGGAGGTCGGAGTTGCGTGCCACATCGAGCATGCAGTTGGCGCTCTGCGGCTGGCCGACCGGAGGCATGCCCCACGCATGCATGGCTCCCCAATGCCAACCCTCCCAGCTGTCGGGGTTGCGCACTTCGAAGGTATACCCGCCCATCAGGTTGAGGAGCGCGTTGGGGTATCCGTGGGGATTGTGGACGACCTTGGTCTCGCCATGCCCCCCCCACTGGGGAAGGATGGCATAAGGTCCGTAGTTCTCGTGGATTCGCCTGATCTCGCTCTCGATGATGTCGAGCGCTTCGTCCCAGCTGATCCGCCTGTACTTGCTCTTGCCCCGGTTCTCGGGGTGGCGCTCTCCGCTCGGGTCGAAGTCCACCCGCTTCAGCGGATAAAGCACCCTGTTGGACGAGTAAACCCGCTTCTTGTAGGCGAGGCTGAAGGGTGGGATGAGCGACTTGAGCCGAGGCTCGAAGCTTTTGCCGCGAGCCTCCATCTTCCACGGGTTGAACTGCTTCGGATCATACTTCCAGTCGAGGTGGAGCGGCCGCAAACGGACCAGCTTCCCGTCTTTCACGTCGGCCACTGAGGTGTTGGATCCGGCGCCTGGGCCGCAAAACCCGAGGCCGACAACGCATTGCTTCTCGCCCGTGGTTAGGGTGGATTCGTTCCTATCTGCCACCGGATTCCTCCATGCCTTTTTGAAAAGTCGTTTGGGCGTTCTGTAGGCTCGGCCAGGTTTCTTGCCCTATTCGCTCTTGGCTGGATAGGGCCAGACCCAGTCTTCCATTTTGGTCGGTGGAACGTAGTCTTGCGCCCCAGGAGTAATCATGACCTCGCCCTTCGACTCGTCGGAGAGCTGAACCTTGTCGTACGGGGCCGCCTCCATGTAGTGCTCCATGCGAGGCCCGATGACCCACATCATTTGGATGAAGGGCTTGGTGACCACTCTTCTTTCGTCGGGCCCGTGGGGGATGCCGGGCACGTAGTGGATGACGCCGCAGCTGTCCAGGGTTTGACGTTCCAATTCCTTGCCCATAAAGCACTCGATCTCGGTGCCGAAGTCCTCGATGTCGAGCGGGTCGCCCCCGATGTACATGCTGAGCTGATGCGACTCGCGGTGCGCGTGCCACGGCTCGAGAGAGCAGTAGTCACGGTAGAACCCAGCGCCGTACATCGGGCTCGCCTTCAACGGCCAACCGAGATCCTTGGCCCACAACATGTAAGCAAGCCCCCTGCCAATGGCCAGCCGCATGTAGCGAAAAGGAATGTTCGGGGGGTGAATAGCGGTAACGTCCGGCGGCATAGGCTCGTCACCTCGGGGCGGAAGGTCCAGGAGGGGGGGTAGATTCCTCAGTATGAAAGACACACAGTCGGACTCGTTCTTGACATCCCAGCCGACTGAGTACCGGGGGGCGAGACGGGAGCTCAGGACGAAGATCGGCTTCTTCACGCTCTTCACCGTGACCGGCCCGTGGGTGTAGCCCTTGGGGATGTAGATGCAAGCCGGCTCGGTGATCACCTGCTTCTTGCCCTTGGGTCCCAGCGCTATTTCGACTTCCGCGTGAAAATCGGCCCCGTCGTTCACGTTGGTCGACCCGATGAGAATGGTCTCGTCCCGGTCGGGATCGACTTCAGGCTCCTGGTCCATGACCAGCGGTTTGGTGATGCAGCTCCACTCGGCCACGAGCGCGTCGCCGCCCCCGCGGCAGCCGTTGTAGCGGGCGATGGGGGCTGTGATTTCAGGNNTACTTGCTCTCGGCAATGATCTCCCTGGTCACATACTTTCCGTACTTCGTCGGAGCCATTTCTTCTACCCTTTCATCCCTGGTTTCCGCTTTGGTACCCGTCATGGTAGACTAAATATTCTCATAGAACAAGACGAGGTGTCTCACTATACGGACAACTAATGGAGTTTACTCGGGCGAGCCGCAACGCGATGGAGGATTGAACTTTGGCTGCAGAGGTACTCGGGGGATCGGACAGCGGCGGCATCGTGCAGTCGCTTGCGAAGGGGCTGCGCATCTTGGGCATGTTTTCGGTCACTCAACCGAGCTGGTCGGTGAGCGATCTGATTCGGATGTCCGGGTATCCCCGAGCTACGACCTATCGACTGGTCCGGACCCTGGAATCCGAGCGGTATTTGGTCCTGAATCCCGCTTCGGGTCGCTACCAGATCGGGCTTGCAGCGACTGCGCTCTTGCACTCGCTGAAAGAACCGTCCAACTTGGTGCTCGCTCTCCATCCCTTTGTGCAGGCTTTGGCGGACCAACTTGGCGAGCCCGTTTCGCTCGCGATCGATGTGCACGGCGATCCGTTGGTGATCGACTCCGACTCGATCGGTCTCAGTCCGCTCACGCTGTCGATCGGCCCGGGAAGGGTGGTCGACGCAGGCACGAGCACAGCCCCGGGCAAGCTGTTTCTGGCCTACAAGGGGCCGGAACAATGGAAGGCGGTCTTGGCGCGGCCTCTTCGGCGGCGAACTCCCTGTACGATCATTGATCCCGATGCCTTCACAGCGCAACTCGAGCGAGTGCTGGCTGACGGCGTTGCTTTCGACGAAGGGGAGCACTTTGTCGGCTTGTGTGCGGTTGCCGCCCCGGTTTGGGACGGGGCAGGGACCCTGGTGGCTGCCGCCACAATCCAGACGATAGCGGAGAGGTTCCGGGAGGAGAGACGCCGTCTGCTTGTCGAGGCGCTGAAGAGCTCCGCAGCGCGCATGTCTTCAGCTCTTGGCTTCGCTCACCACGCCGACGGAGGTGGGGACCTGGCTGAGATGGCGTAGCACATTCTGTCGGGCATAGGGGTGATGGTTAATCAAACGATAGCGACTGGAAAGGCTGTGATTGCAGATGGAAGTCGAAGCGCTGTCAAAACAAGTCGAGCAACTGCGGGGACGGATTCAAGTCCTTGAAGATGAACAGGCCATTCAGAAGCTAGAGACGGCCTACGCCTATTTTATCGAGCACCTCATGGTGGACGAGATCGCAGACTGCTGGGCCGATGACGGCGCCATGGTGTGGGTAGGACTCGGTATCTTCCGGGGCAAGCCCGCCATCAACAAGCTCTGGCAGACAGTGAAAGAGCACTTCGTCGCGCGGGGCGAGAGCCGGCACCTGGGCCCGCGCATCTCCCCCTATGTCACGGTCGCACCGGACGGCAAGACGGCTAATGCAAGATGGTACGTGGCTGGGACCCCGTTGGGGGCAAGCATGCTCTGCGAGAACACCTACAAAAGAGAGGACGGGGTCTGGAAGATCGATGTGATGAACGTAGGCGCTTTCCCCTTGGATCCGATCACGCTGGCCTCCATCGCGGCCTCAAGTGCGCTCGGTCCGGATGCGGCCCTTGCCGCTTCCAAGGCCGAGCCCGCGCCCATGACCCCGGAGGACGAAGAGAAGCAGACGCAAGAGTACATGAGCGTCTACCCCTTCACTGAGCGGCTTCCGCGCACTCCGCGGCAAGAGTACGGCCCCTATCTGCGGCCCTTCAGCTTCAGGCAC
This sequence comes from Actinomycetota bacterium, assembly GCA_003157225.1. The sequence continues at coordinate 3,653 of PMIZ01000158.1, forward strand.
CCGGTCACCGGCAAGGACCTCAACGAGACTGTGGCCGCCCATAATGCTGCCAACCCCTGCCCGATGCCGCCCGATGGCGAGAAGTGGACGGCCGACCAGGCGTGACTACGGGGTAGGTAGCTCGCCGGATCGGGAAACAGGCGGGCCGCAAGTCCGGCGGCCCGCCTGTTTCCAGAGAATCGAGTGAGTCTTTGTCAAGGGAAGAAAGATGAAATACAGTTTCGAGACACCGCCCGCCCCTATCCCCGAGAGCGAAATCAGGGAAGTCGTTGAAGCAGACATAGTTGTCGTCGGGGCCGGGCCGGCCGGCCTCGCGGCGGCTGCATCGGCGGCCGAGCAGGGCGCGAGAGTCGTGCTACTCGAGGCGTTCCATAGCATATCGGCCCCGGGTGGCCCAGGTGCCCCCTTCATCGGGAGCACGATGCAGAAAGAGCGCGACGCGCGTCAGTCATCCGCCGCTAACTCGCCCGGTGGGAGGCCTCCGATACAGGCGGGGTTCTTCCCGCCGGGCATGCCCGGTATGCCTGGCGGGCCTGGAGGCCCGGGCGCCCCGCCTGTCCCCCTGACCATGCCTGGGCACGGCGAAACGGGCAAGAATCCGACCAAGGAAGAGATGATCGAGGGCCTATGGAAGGCTTCGGCCTGCCGGGCGGATGAACGGCTGATCAAGCTGTGGGCGGACAGAAGCGGCGAGGTGGCCGACTGGCTGTGTCAGATGGCCGGCGAGCAGGGCATCGATGTGATGCTGGGGCGGTTCAGCCACATGTTCTGCAA
>PMIZ01000020.1 GCA_003157225.1 Actinomycetota bacterium
CCTGAGCCTTGCCTTGTTCGTCGACTTTGAGCTGGAGGACGACTTGGGCGTCATTGGGAGTGGTAACTGTGGCGATAGGGGGAAGCGTGATGCTGGCTGAGTGGAGGAGACGAGCGGGGATGACCCCGGTGCTGATGCGAAGAGCCTGCGTTGGGGCGGAGGCATCGGTCGCGGGCGAACTGGCAACGGCCGCTGCGGAGAGGAATAGGGGAGAGAGTAATAGGCTTGCTGCGAGAATATGTCTCATAAGAAACCTCCTTGGGGACAACAGTAACCGTCATTACCTTAACCCGAGCGCGATACGATTGTCAAATNNGGGGTGATTGGCTGAGAGGCAAGACGGTCCCAAGGGCAGTAGAGAGGGGAGTGGGCTTTGCTGGATGCCGCGCCGAGTGGCGGGCGAAGATGGGCAGCCGGTGGTGTGCGTTGCGCGCCGCGTTCTGCTCTCCCAGGTCCCGAGAATCAGGACCTGGGGCGTAATGGCGGTGGCTGATTGAACGCCCTGCCAACGCGGCTGCTCGCAGGGCGGTGCAAGAGAGAGTTATTGCAGCAGCGTGGCGGTCACCACCATTTGCATGCTGCCCTTGCTGTCGAGGTCGTCGGATTTGAAAACGACGGTGGCTTTGTCAATCGGAATGAGAACCCACGATTCCCACTAGTTCTGGCGCATGATCGGTTGGCGGACATTAGCGCTGACGCTTGCAGATCCGCCGAGACTGCTTATATCGGCGATGAGGTTGAGTGTGAGCAGGCGACCGACCTCGTGGGCGTTGCGTACATCGATTTCCACTCCAACGTTCTGGATTTGGTATTGCGTGTTCCCCGCCGCATCGGAAAAGGTCCCGGTGGGAAAGGGAACCCTGGAATTGGCGCGGATGACGGACATTTCGTGGGTGGCGACAGTGGTCGAGTAAGCGCGACTGTTGACAGGCTTGCCCTCCGGGCTGAGCTCTTGCACCACAAATTCAAGGTGGTAGTAGTGAACTGGGGGTTCCGGTGGCTTTGCAGCGTTTTGGGTTTGGGCTGCATCCTGGGCAAAGGTTTTGTGCCCAAGAGGCAGGATGAAGGCCAGTAAGCAGCAGAATAGGGCGGTTTTACGCATGTGAATCTCCTTAGTTTGTGTCTTTGTTTGTTGCATCGATGGGTGGAATTTCGATGGCTGCGATGCGGAGCGGCGCCTCAGCCTGCTTTTGCGCAGCGATAAAGGACTTGCGTTCAGATTCAGGAGCGCGAAGAGCGAAGTCGATGAGGGCCTGTTCTGCCGGGGTGAGCGGCTGGGGGGTCGGAAAGAGATCGAGTTTGGGCAGCGCAACAGCTCTCGTCGTGTTTCAACTGCGCCGGGACTGGCTGGATGGAAGTTGCCTGCTTATCGGGGCCGGTTCATGTCGAGGAACTGGCAGCGCCCCAATATGAGGGGGAACGGTGGGAAGCTCTTGCGGCTGGGAGGCTCCCTTGGCAACGCCGGTTGGTGGAGGAGCTGTCTTTGGACCCGCAAGGAAGAAGAGAAGCAGGCAGGCAGCGGCAGGCAGGCCGATAGCCCAAAGCACCCAGCGGCGGCGCGGCGCATGCGCGACTCTCGTAGAGGCGCGGGCAGACGAGATGCGGACCAGCACGCGCTGGTCGAGACCGGAGTCGGGGCCGGGGTCGCCGTAGGTCGACAGAGCGGAGTCGATCAGGCGGTCGAGTTCGTCGTTCTCACGCATAGCGGGTCTCCTGGAGATTGGTGAGTTTCTGGCGGAGAAGTTGGCGGGCATGTTGAAGGCGCGTCCGGACGGTGCCCTCGGGAATGCCCAGGATGCCGCCGATCTCGCGCGAGTTGAGTTCGTCGAAGGCGGAAAGCACAAGGGGCAGGCGGAGTGCTTCAGGAAGGCCGTCGATCATGGAGGAAACCATCGCCCGCTGGTTGGAGAAGAGCAGGGTCTGCTCGGGGCTGGGATCGGGTGACGGCCGGTCATCGCCCGCAGCGTCCTCCAGGGCCGGGTGAGATGAGCGGTGACGCCTGTCGACCGCAATGCGCCACGTTACGCGGGCCAGGAAGGCTCGCGCGTTGTCCATGCCTTGCCATCCGCGATTGCGATAGAGCTTCAAGAAGGTCTCCTGCACCACGTCTTCGGCGTCGTGGGGATTGAGCAGCACGGCGTAGGCGACGCGGAAGACGAAGCGCGACTGGCGTTGGACAAGTGCCGTGAACTCTGCCTCTTCGTCCGTGGTCAAGACTTGAGCGCTCCCTCAGGGCCGTCAGCGGGTGCATTGCGCAAGGCCCACTCCGCATCTTAACGTCCCTGTACACACGCTAAGACGGCGGTCGGGAGCGGAGTGTTCGGTTATTCTGCCGGGGGTTTGCCGAAAGACAAAACGGCCCGCTTCTCGTGGTGAGGAGCGGGCCGTTCAGGGGTTGAAACAGCAGAGGAGTGCTATTCCTTGGTTGCTGCTGCTGCCGCGGCCGCGGCGGCTGCTGCGGTTGCTTTTGCGACTTCGGTGGCCAGAGCGCCGAGGTCGGCCGGGACTTTCTCGGTGACGAAGGCTTCGATCAGGTCGCCTTCCTGGATGTCCTTGTAGTTGGCCAACCCGATCCCGCACTCGTAGCCGCTTTTGATCTCGTTGACGTTTTCCTTGACGTGCTTGAGCGAGGCCAGCTTGCCGCGGTGAACGACGTCTTTGCCCCGCAGGACCTTGACTTCGGCGTTGCGGGTGATCTTGCCGTCCTGCACATAGCAGCCGGCGATCGTCCCGACCTTGGGAATGCGGAAGACCTTGCGGACCAGGGCCCGGCCCAGATAGGTCTCCTTGATCACCGGCTCCAGCAGGCCGCTGACGGCCTTCTTGAGGTCGTCGGTGAGCTGGTAGATGATTTTATAGAGGCGGATCTCGATGCCCTCTTTCTGGGCCTGTTCCTCGATCCGCGGCGCCGTCTTGACGTTGTATCCGAGGATGACCGCCCCGGTCGTCGAGGCCAGGAGCAGGTCCGACTCGTTGATCAGGCCGGTCGAGGCGGCCACGATCTTGATCTTGATCTGGTCGGTGCCGAGGGAGGGCAGGAGGTTGCGCAGGACCTCCACCGAGCCCTGGACGTCGGCTTTGATGATGACGGCCAGGTCCTTGGACTCGCCCTGCTCGATCTTCTTGAAGAGGTCGTCCAGGGTGGCGGATGAGGCTTTTTTGCCCCCGTCGCGGGCCGCCCGGGAGAGGCGGAAATCGACGATGCCCTTGGCTTCCTCGGGACTGGATGTGACTTGGAAGAAATCGCCGGCCTGGGGCACTTCGCTGAAGCCGAGGATCTCCACGGGCATCGAAGGCCCGGCCGATTTGATGAGCCGGCCGTGTTCGTCGTTGAGGGCCCGGACGCGGCCGTACGATGTCCCGGCGATGAAGGCGTTGCCCGGGACGAGCGTGCCGTGCTGGATGATGACCGTGGCCAGGGGACCCTTCTTGGAGTCCATGCGGGCCTCCAGGACGACGCCTTGGGCCGGGACCTTGGGATTGGCCTTGAGCTCCAGGACGTCGGCCATGAGCAGGATCATCTCCAGGAGCTCTTTGATGTTCTTCTTTTCCTTGGCCGAGAGCTGGACGGCGATGACGTCTCCGCCCCAGTCCTCGACCAGCAGGCCTTCCTTCTGCAGCTCGCGCTTGATCTTGTCGGGGTTGGCCTCGGGCTTGTCGATCTTGTTGATGGCCACGAGCAGGGGAACCTTGGCCGCCTTGGCGTGGTTGATGGCCTCACGGGTCTGGGGCATGACCCCCTCGTCGGCGGCCACCACCAGGACGACGATGTCCGTCACCTTGGCGCCGCGGGCCCGGAGTTGAGTGAAAGCCTCGTGGCCCGGGGTATCGACGAAGGTGATGGAATGCTTGTTATGGACGACGCGGTAGGCGCCGATATGCTGGGTGATGCCGCCGGACTCTTTATCCACTAGGTTCGACGAGCGGATGGCGTCGAGGAGGGTCGTCTTGCCATGGTCGACGTGGCCCATGATGGTAACCACCGG
>PMIZ01000201.1 GCA_003157225.1 Actinomycetota bacterium
TGAAGACCCGGATGCACTGCTGGGCCAGGTCCATCATCTCGTGGAGCGTGTCGGGAGGGAGCGCTTCTAGATTGGCCTCGTGCGCGAACGGAGCCACCATCACATGGCCGGTGTTGTAGGGATAGGCGTTCAGGATCACGTACGCCAGCTTGCCTCGCCGCACGATGTGGGCGGCGCGATCGTCCCCCAGCAGGGGCTTGTCACAGAAGACGCAGCCGCCTTCCTTCTTCTCCTGAGTCACGTACTGCAACCTCCATGGCGCCCATAAACGTTCCACGCACTCTCCTTCCCTGAAGCCCGATTACTTGATTGTAGCGCCCTGTCTTCCGATAGAGAGCATGAAAGTGATTGCGCGACGCCACGTGATCGACCGGGCGGGATCTGGAGAGGTGGAAGGACGATGCCTCTGTTTCTTGGGAGACGGCGCCTTGGCCGTATCATGGGCAGGTTCTGGCCGCGGTTCTGGATCCTCATTCTTGTCCTCGCGGTGGTTGTGCTCGCCGGGATAGGCGTGGGCGCCTATGCGCTCGCACGCGGGTTCGGTCCTACCGCGGGAACATGGACGGAGCTTCAGGGTGCCGGTACGCTTCCTTTGGAAATCAGCTCTCAAGTGCAGAACGACCACTACGCGGCGTACGACCCTCGGATCGGCAAGCAGATTCGCTGCTTCGGTGGCGCCGGTTTCAGCACTCCCTACTCCGTCTGGGCGTGCGACCCGGCGACGAGCGGTTGGACACAACTCCCGACCTCGAGTGTGGCGCCAACGAGCTATGAGCTGGCGCTTGTCAATGACGAGACGTCCGGCACCGTCATCCGTCTGGGTGCGGTGTACAACCCGACCGGCACCGACACTTGGGCGTACGACTCCCGCAGCAACATCTGGACAGACCTGCATCCGTCCACGTCGCCTCCCATGTACGGCACGGTGGCCATGGCCTACGATCCGCCGTCACGCACGGTGATCATGGTCGGGCATCGCGGCCTGGAGAGCCACACCTGGGCATACGACTCCCGCGTGAACGCGTGGACGGAACTGAAGACCAACGGTGCGCCCGCGGCCCGCATCGCCGCCGCCATGGCCTACGACAAGGCCTCGGGCCGGCTGATTCTCTTCGGCGGGCTGGGCCACCTCGAGAGGACCTACGGCGCCCTGCTGAGCGAGACCTGGGCCTTCGACTCCGGCACCCATACCTGGGTGGAGTTGAAGCCGGCCCCCTCGCCTCCTGCCCGGGGATTCGCGACCATGGCATACGATGAGGCCTTGGGCAAGCCGATCCTGTTCGGCGGCGGCGCGATGGGGAAGATGTTCCGTGACACCTGGGCGTACGACTCCGTGAGCAACACCTGGACCAAGCTGCGCACGGACGGCTCTCCCGCGGCGCTTGACTACGCCTCCATGTTCTACGACCCCGTCTCCCGCCGAATGATCGTGACCGGCGAGCGCATGAAGGGCTTGTCGTTGACGGGCCTCTTCGAAGCCTGGGCCTTGTCGCTCTAGCCCGCCGCGTGTGCCCGGCGGGCAAACCGGGTATTGGCGGGGGAGGGNNGTCATCTGCTGTGAGCAGCTGACGAAGGTCTATCCGGGCGAGGTGCTCGCCGTGGACAAACTGGATCTGGCCGTGTTCCCGGGCGAAGTGTTCGGGTTGCTCGGGCCGAACGGAGCGGGCAAGACCACCACTGCCGGCATGCTTACCACGCGGGTGGTTCCCACCAGCGGGAAGGCCATCGTGGGCGGCGTCGACGTGGTCGCGCATCCGGCGTTGGCGAAGCAGATCATCGGCGTGGTTCCGCAGACCAACACCCTCGACCGGGCCCTCAGCGTCTGGGAGAACCTCTACTTCCACGGCCGTTTCTTCGGCATGGGCGCCAAGCGCGCCCGGGCCGCCGCCGATGAGGCGCTGATGCTGTTCCGACTGACCGACCGGGCGAAGGCGCCGGTGAGCGCGCTCTCGGGAGGCATGGCGCAGAGGCTGATGGCTGCACGGGCGATCCTCCACCGCCCTTCCGTCCTTTTCCTCGACGAGCCAACCGCCGGACTCGATCCCCAGAGCCGCATGGCCCTCTGGGAGATTCTGGCCGGATTGCCGGAACGGCCCACCGTGTTCCTCAGCACTCACAACATGGAAGAGGCGGACTTGCAGTGCGATCGGGTGGCCATCATGGACCACGGGCGCATCCTCGCGCTCGATACGCCGCGGGGCTTGAAGGCCTCGGTGGGAGCCGACACCATCGTCACCATCTCCGCTTCGGGCGACCTTGCCGCGCTTGGCGCCTTGCTCGAGCAGCGGGTGGACGGAGCGACCAGGGCCCAGCAGGTGGGCAACACTATCCAACTGCACGCCACCGGCGCCGCGGGCATGCTGCCGCACGTGGTCGCCACGGCGGAACAAGGCGGCTTCACCGTTACCGATCTTTCGGTGGCGGAACCGACCCTGGAGACCGTCTTCATCAACCTGACCGGAAAGGAGCTGCGCGANNGACCGGAAAGGAGCTGCGGGAATGAGCGGCACGATACCAAGCCTGCCCGAGCGGGTCCCGCGCACTGCGTGTGCCTCGGCGCAGCCCACGCGTTCGGCGTTGAGCTCCAGCTGGACGGCGTTCAAGGCGTTGCTGCTGCGGGATCTGTTCGTGCTTCGCAAGAGCCTGAGCGTGTTTCTTCCTCGTACTATCCTCCAGCCGTTCTTGCTGGTGTTCGTATTCTTGTATGTATTCCCCAAGATCGGGGAGTCGGTGGGGGGCAAGGGGCCGGCCGCTTCCGAGTTTGCGGCGGTGCTGGTGGCCGGCGTCGTTGGCCTCTCCATCATGTTCCAGGGGATCCAGGCGGTGGCGCTACCGATGGTGCAAGAGTTCGGGTACACCAAGGAGATCGAGGACAGGGTGCTCGCCCCGCTCCCGATCTGGACGGTGGCTGTAGGCAAGGTGGTGGCGGGGGCCATCCAGGGGCTCATCGCGGCGGCTGTCGTCTTCCCGATCGCGGCCGTGGTTCACGTCAGAGCCATCCAGCTCAACCTCACCGTCCACTGGTGGGTGCTCGTCACCATCCTGCCGCTCGCCTGCATCATGTGCGCCGCGCTCGGACTCACCTTTGGCACCCGTTTCAACCCGCGGCAGGTGCCCGTGATGTTCGGGGTGATCATCTTGCCCATGACCTTTCTTGGCGGCACCTACTACGCGTGGACCGCGCTGGCGCCGGTCAAGGTGTTCGGCTGGTCGTGGCTGCAGACCGTCGTGCTCGCCAATCCACTCATCTATGTGACCGAGGCGTTCCGGGCGGCGCTCACCAAGACGGGTCACATGCCGCTCTACGCAATCTACCCGGTGATGGTCGGGTTCTGTGCCCTCTTCCTGTGGTTGGGGATCAAGGGGTTCCGGAACCGGGTGCTCAGCTGAGACCTGCTAGGGCGCCGGGCGTCGCGGCCTGCCAAGTCCCCGGGGGAAAAACTGGTCAAACCGCTCGACGGGGAGTCCGCTCGAAAACCGTGGCGCGGCTGAGGCCGACACGCGGCGCGGGGATAGGAACGAAGCCGGCCTGCTTCGCCGCCTCGAGGGTGTCGGCGAAAGCGCTCTTCGAGACATGCGCCCGTGGCTCCACTAGGAGGAAGCGGCCCCCTTGTCTCACGATCTCGGCCACCTCCCGGAGGAAGTTGTCCCTGTCCGGCACCTCGTGGACCATCCAGAAAGCGAGGGCGAAGTCGGCCGGGCCGGTGAGGCCGATGCTGTCGACGCCTGCCAGGTGAGGCTGAATGCGGCTCGAGAGGTTCGCCTTCTCCGCTCGAACGCGGAGTCTCGCAAGCATCTCTTCCTGGATGTCGACGGCGACGACGTGGCCGGATTCTCCCACCATCTCCGCGAGGAACAGGGTGAAGAAGCCGGGCCCGCAGCCCAGGTCCACGACGGTGTCACCTGGGCCAGCGAGCCCGCGGAGGATGCGCCGGGGATTGTTGAACAGCCTGCGCACCGAGGAGGTGAGCCAACCGGAATGCTGCGCGTGACAGACGTGGGCTGGGCGTTGGACGAGCTTCTGACAGGGATCGCTCATGTTGTCCCTCCTTTCGTACGTGATGATCTCACTCTTTCTGGTCGTCGACCGAGAAGTAGCGTGATCGGACCGACCAGCTAGGCACGCGCGGCTCTCGTATGCGCCTCCGTAATACTTGTCGCCCACCCATGAATGTTTTGATTGAAGTGCTGCCCACGCATGGCGCCGGACTATGATGTGGCCATTGGCCCACTGACGCGGCACGTCGCAGCATAGCCCGAGGCCCGAATTCGAGCTGGACCTGAACCCTCGGGCGAGCAGGAGAGGACCGATGGACTTCAGGCTACCTTGAAGTTGTCTATATATTCATCCTTGCTAACCAAGTTCACCTATATATCCAAGCGCTTGCGTTCACCCGAGTGGTTTTGTATAGTGAATCGCGGCAGGTGGGGCTGAGAGTGGACCGGATGTCGGGGTAGTCAATAGACATTCCGGGTGGTTGGTTGTACCCTCGTGACCCCGGTCGTTTCCGCCGCTCCGACCCGAACGTATGGGGGTTCGATGGCGTTGGTGGCAGAGCATAGTCCGGCGCAGATGGTGAAGACCACCGTCATGCGGGTGGACGATGTCTCGCTCAGCTTCGGTGGAGTCAACGCGCTGTCCGGGGTCAGCCTGGAGGTCAAGAGCGACGAGATCCTGGCCGTCATCGGGCCGAACGGCGCCGGCAAGACGGCTCTGCTCAACTGCATCAGCGGCTTTTACAAGCCCCAGAAGGGCGAGATCTACTTTCAGGGCACCAAGATCACCCGTCAGCGCCCCGACAAGCTGGCCAAGATGGGTATCGCCCGTACCTTCCAGAACATCGAGCTCTACACAGGACTCAGCACGCAGGACAACCTCATGGCGGCTCGTCATGTGTTCATGAAGCAGAACTTCGTGACAGGCGCGATCTACTTCGGCTGGTCGCGGCGGGAAGAGATCAAGCACCGCCGCATCGTGGAAGAGATCATCGATTTCCTCGAGATCCAGTCCATTCGCAAGCAGCCCGTAGGCGCGTTGCCCTATGGTCTTCGCAAGCGGGTGGAGTTGGGACGCGCTCTGGCCCTGGAGCCCAAGGTGCTCCTTCTTGATGAGCCCATGGCCGGCATGAACCTGGAAGAGAAGGAAGACATCGCCAGGTTCGTCATCGACGTCTACGAAGGCCAGGGCGACACCTACCCCGACACACCGGTGCTGAGAGACGGCATCCGCAGCATCATCATGGTCGAGCACGACATGGGCGTGGTCATGGACCTCGCCGACCGGGTGGCAGTGCTGAACTTCGGCCGCAAGATCGGCGACGGCACGCCGGCCGAGATTCAACGCGACCCCGATGTCATCAAGGCCTACCTGGGTGAAGGGCAAGACTAGGATGCTCAAGGTGAACAACATTGAGGTGGCCTACCTGGGCGTCATCCAGGTGCTGCACGGCATCTCCCTAGAAGTGGGCGACGGCAAGATCGTCGCTTTGATCGGCGCCAACGGCGGCGGTAAGACCACCACGCTGAAGTCGATCTCCGGGTTGCTGAGGATGGAGCAAGGCAGCATCTCGAGCGGGGACATCACTCTCAATGACAAACGCATCGACCGGCTCGGGCCCGAAGAGATCGCCAAGCTCGGCATCAGCCAGGTGATGGATGGTCGGCGCGTGCTCGAGCACCTGAGCGTGGAGGAGAACCTGCAGGTGGGGGCCTACAGGCGTAGGGACCGGGCTGGTGTGAAGCGCGACATGGAGATGGTCTACGACTACTTCCCGCGCATCCGCGAGTACCGAAAGCGCACGAGCGGCTATCTGTCGGGCGGAGAGCAGCAGATGCTTGCCGTCGGCCGCGCGCTGATGGCCAAACCTAAGTTTTTACTGCTCGATGAACCGTCGATGGGACTTGCTCCCATCATCGTGCGCGACATCTTCACGAGTCTGCGACGTTTGAACGAGGAAGGGCTGACGCTGGTGCTGGTGGAGCAGGACGCGCGCATCGCGCTGAGCCTTGCGCATCGCGGTCTGGTGATGGAACGGGGCCGCATCGTGCTCGCCGACACCGCGCAGGCGCTTCTCGAGAATCCGGAAGTACGCGCTATCTATTTCGGCCGCCGGAGCAGAAGGGCTGCCGGAGAATGAGCCCCTGCCACGGGCGGAGCAGGGGGACGAAGACGATATGAACGAGATCTGGAAGCCGGAATACGAGTGCATGAGCAGGGACGAACTGCGCGACCTGCAGTTCAAGCGCCTCCAGATGACCCTCCGCTGGGTCTACGAGAACGTCCCCTTCCATCGGGAGCGGTGGACGGCCATGAAGCTCAAGCCCGGCGACATCCGTTCGCTCGACGATCTCCGCAAGCTGCCGTTCACGGTGAAGAGCGACTTCAAGGCCGCCTACCCGTACGAGCTGTTCGCACTTCCGCTGGAGAAAGTCATCCGCATTCACGCGTCGTCGGGGACCATGTCCAATCCGACGGTGGTCGGTTACAGCAGAGGCGATCTCAGCACCTGGTCGGAGTTGTGCGCCCGGGTGGCCGTGGCCGGAGGAGCCCGCTCGCACGACGTGGCCCAGATTGCGTTCGAGTATGGTCTGACCACCGGGGCGTTCGGCATGCATGCGGGACTGGAGCGCGTGGGCGCGACCGTCATCCCTGCGTCGACCGGCAACACGCACCGCCAGTTGCAGATCATGCGGGACTTCAAGACCACCGTGCTGGTGGGCACTCCGTCGTACGTGATGCATCTCACCGACGTGGCGCTCGAATCCGGCTACGACTTCTCCAAGCTGAAACTGCGCGTGGCCCTGCTGGGCTCGGAGCCGTGGACCAACCAGACGCGTGCGGAACTGGAGCGGCGCACGGGGATGTCGGCCAGCGACATCTACGGCCTATCGGAGTTGATCGGCCCGGGCGTCTCCTACGAGTGCTTCAACAAAGACGGGCTGCACGTCAACGAGGACCACTTCCTCGTGGAGGTGGTGGATCCGCAGACGGGCGAACAGGTGCCGGAAGGCAAGGAGGGTGAGCTCGTCTTCACCTCGCTCACGAAAGAGGCGGTCCCCGCGATCCGGTATCGCACTGGCGATCTATCCAGCGTGACGTACCGTCCCTGTGCGTGCGGGCGAACGTTCGCCCGGCACGCCAAGGTCTACGTGAGGACGGACGACATGCTTGTCATCCGCGGGGTCAACGTCTTCCCGTCTCAGGTGGAAGCGGTTCTCATGGAGATCGAGCGGGTAGAGCCTCACTTCCAGATCATCGTCTCGCGAGAAGACGCGCTGGACCAGTTGGAGATCCAGATAGAGGTGGAGCCGTCTTTCTTCCCGGATGCCATGGCCAGGTTGCTGGAATTCCAGCATCACATCGAGGAAGCTCTACGTCAGGAGCTTGGAGTGCGGGCCCGGGTGCGTCTCGTGGAGCCGAGGACTCTTCCGCGGCATACCGGAAAGGCGCAAAGGGTGATCGACAGGCGTGTGCTTTAGACCGGCGGCGGAGGAATAGCGGCCGGCGTGTTGTTGACTCACCCCTTACCTACGAAGCGACTCATGGAGAGGCGCACATGGCCCTGCAACCAGGCTTGAACGCTAGAGTGGGCGCAGTCGTCGACCAGTCTATGACTGCCCGTGGCCAGGGGTCCGGTGAAGTGGACGGCCTCGCCACCCCCGCGATGATCGCCTTGATGGAGAGCGCGGCGGTCAAGGCGGTGGCCCGGGAACTCGCCCCGGACTTGACCACGGTAGGAGCAAGGGTCGAGGTCACTCACCTGGCGCCGACACCCATGGGAATGAGGGTAGAGGCTCGGGCGACGCTGCTGGAAGTCGAGGGTCGCCAGCTCGTCTTTGCAGTTTCCGCCGAGGACGAAGCGGGGGTCATCGGTAGGGGCACTCACGAGCGGGTGGTCGTACAACGCCGGGGTTTCGCAGAGAAGATCGAAGGAAGGCGGGTCGAGGCCGGGCTGAGGTTCGCGGGGCCGAACGAGCGGCCCGGGGGGTAGGCCAGGGCTTATCTGATAAACTGCCGGGATTGTAATGACGGACCGGGCGTAGCCCGTATTGGGTCGATAGCGCGGGAGGCGGTTGTGGAGAACCACGAGTTTCTTTTCACGTCTGAGTCGGTGAGCGAAGGCCATCCGGACAAGATAGCCGACCAGATATCGGATGCTGTCCTGGATGCCGTTCTTGCGGACGATCCGCGCGGACGAGTCGCCTGCGAGACCCTCGTGACCACGGGGTTGGTCGTCGTGTCCGGGGAGATAACCACCTCCACGTACGTCGACGTGCCCTCCATAGCGCGCAAGACCATCGAGCACATCGGGTACACCCGTGCCAAATACGGCTTCGACGCCGAGACCTGCGGCGTGATCACCACCATCCACGACCAGTCGCCAGATATCGCGCAGGG
>PMIZ01000379.1 GCA_003157225.1 Actinomycetota bacterium
TATGGAAGCCATCGACCCAGCGACCGTACGGCTCTTCAGAATAGGGCCAGGATCCGTCTGCGGCTTGCCGGGCGGCTGTAAAGCGCGCGCAGGCAAGGGCCTCGTCCAGCCAAGCCCCGGGGGTAGTCGCCGCCTCGCAGAGCACGAGGGCCGCGAGCATGTTGGCGTTGTGGACCACCGTCGTCTCTCCCGGCACGTAGCCGATGCACTGGCCGGTGCTGTCGGCGACTCGCGGCAGGCCCTTGAGGACGAAGGCCGCCGCGCTACGGAGGTCGGCGGAGCAATCCAGGAGCCCCGCCCGGGTGACCGCCGCCAAGCCCTTGGCCACGAAGGCCGTGACGATGAGGTTGGGCGTGGGCGGCTCATACGAGAAGAATCGAGTGTGCACCGGAAAATGGTAGCCCCAGGCCAGCCTGTCCCCGTCGGAGCGCGCCAGCGCGTGAAGCTCGGCGACGACGTGCCGGCAGACGGCTGGAATGTCCTCAGCTCCCGGGCTGCCGTCACTCCCCCGGCCGTCGGCCAAACGCGCAGCCGCCAAGAGCACGTGCCCCAAGGTGTAGGCGTCCACCTGGCGTTTCACACCCAGCAGTGGTTGGAGCGGGATAGGCGACCGTTTGACGACCTGGGTCAGCGGTCGCCGAAAGAAACGGGCATTCTTGAGCACCGAAGGCAGGTAGCGTGCGTTCAAGGCATCGTACGGGTCCCATCCGGCGTAGCCTTGGGCTGCCAGGCGCCGCCAGATGGCCAGCGCCGCCTCGCGCGCCCAGGCAGACTCGCTCATTACCGCGTCTCCACCCGCGGAACGGGAACCGGCCGTCCCACCGTGAGGGACTCAATGACCTTGAACGTGGCCGCGGTAGAGGCCACGCAGTCCGCGAAGGTCACAGGAGCAGGCAGGCCTTGGGCAAGATCGAGAAACGCCTGCATCTCGGCTCGATGCCCCTTGTCGGCGCGGGAAAGGGTCTGGGCATGAGTACGCCCGCCTTGGGTGGTGGTCGAATTCTTGAAGTCGTCTATCACCATGACGGCGCCCTCGCAGAACACCTCCACCCGCTCCTTGGGATAGGCCGTGTCGCCGGTGGCCACGTAGAGCAAGGTGGCCACGGAACCGTCGCCGAAGGCGAGTGTCACGGCGAGCGTGTCGCTGAGCACGGCCGGCTTGTCCGGATCGGCCGAAACGGCAAAGACGGTGGCCACGGGCAGCCCGACCAGGCATGCGGCGAGGTCGACGAAATGGCACACCTCCCCGACGATGCGTCCTCCGCCCTCTTCGAGACGCTGGATCCAGTGAGTCGGGGGGATAGGGCCGGCATTGATGCGGATGAGCACCGCCGCTGGGGCCGAACGGCGCGTCAGCTGCTCGCGGACCCTCAGAGTGAGCGGGGCCAGCCGGCGATTGAAGCCGACCATCAGGTTGCCCCCGGTCTCGAGCTGGGCTTGGACAACGCTGCCCATCTCCTCCTCGGTGAGGGCGAGAGGCTTCTCGACGAACACCGTCTTGCCGGCGCGAAGCGCCTTCTCGGCCAGCTCGGCGTGGGACGCATGACGGGTGGCGATGACGACCGCCATGGTCTCGGGGTCGGCGAGGAGTNNGGAGTTCGTCGGCGGAGCCAGCGCAGTAGGCAAAGTGGTTGCGTTCTGCCACGTCCCGGGCGCTCAGGCCCGACGTTGTGTAGACGCCGCGGGGCACGAAGCGGTGGTCGGCCGCGAGCGCGGGAAGCAGCGTGGCGGTGGCGAAATTCCCGGCGCCCAGGAAGCTCACGCCGACGCCGCGGGTCTTGGGAACGGGCGGATCGGGGCGACCTATCCAGATGCGGGCGGGTTCCGGGCGGACATGGGCTGTTTCGGGGTACTCCAGCAGGACGCCGAGCGCCCCGGAGCCGCGCTGGCCGAGGAGGGCGTAGGCTTGGGGAGCCTTGTCGACGGGGAAGCGGTGGGTGATGAGCGGCCTCACGTCCACGCGGCGCTCGGNNCCTCCATGTTGCGTTGCTCGGTCCAGCGCACATAGCCGGGCGGGTAGTCGAGGGCCAGCTCCTCGTAGACGGGGTCGTAGCGGCCGGGACCGTAAGAGCGCGAGAGCTTGAGCGTGAGCTCCTTCTCGTAGAAGGGGGAGCGCGGGACGTTCATCCCCACGTTGCCCACGATGACCACGGTGCCGCGGTCCCGGGCTATCTGACCGGCGAGCCGGATGGGCCCGTCGTTTGGGGTGGCCGCGGTGAGGATCACAGCATCGAAGCCCAAGCCGGCCGTGGCGGCGATAAGCGAGCGCACGCCGGTCTCGCCAATGTCGGAGGTGACGGTGCCAGCGCCAAAGCCTGTGGCCAAGGTGCAACGGCTCGGGTCCGGATCGAGTCCGGCCACCTCGCACCCGGCGGCGCGAAGGAGCTGCACGGTTATCTGGCCCAACAGCCCGAGGCCGATGACGGCCACCCGGTCACCAAGCGTGACTCCGCTCTGCCGGACGCCCTGCAACGCGATGGCGCCCAGAGTGGCGAAAGCGGCTTCGTCGAGACCGACCTCCTCGGGGACGCGGACGCACAGGTTGCCCGGGACATAGACGAACTCGGCGTGATTGGCGTATTCCGCGCCACCGCAGGCCACACGGTCGCCTGGTTGCGTGCCACTGGCCAGTTCGCCGACGTCGAGGACGACGCCGGAGCAGCTGTAACCGAGCGGATTCTCTTCCTCCAGACGAGCCATCACCGTGCGGTAGGTCTGCAGCAGGCCGTCCCGCCGAGCCTTGGCCATGACTTGGGCCATCTGGTCGGGCCGGCTGCGGGCCTTGCCGATGAGCGACTTCTGCCCCAGGTCGATCTTGGCCCTCTCGGTGCCGGCGCTGATGAGCGACCAGGCATTGCGGACCAGCACACCGTGCGGGCGCAGGGTAGGCGGAGGGACGTCAAGGACCTGGATGCGACCATCCTTGATCGATTGGGATACCTGCTTCACCGTTCTCCTCCTGCTCGGTGGCATTGCCGCCTCATTGTATTCAGCGCGCGGCCGCCATTGCCTGCGACGTCGCTGCAAACAATGGCATTCAACCCCCGAATGCTTCCTGCCGATAGTAGTGCCGGTGCAGCTGATCAGTGTCAGCACGGCAGCGCCGGATGAGGAGGATGGCTTCGTGGTAGAGATGGAATGGATGGCGTCGAATTGCTTTGAAGGTGCGCTCGACCGCATCGCCAGAGCATGGGTGCGGCCCCGCCGGTTCCTGGCCACTCTCGACGCCGTCGCCGTAGTCATCGCCTTTGTCGCCGCGTGGGGAATGTTCTCCAGGCGGCTTCAGGTCGCCAATGAGCCCTTCTCGAACACGGCCGATCTGATCTTCCAGGCGATGATCTGCACGGTCATGCTGGTTCTCCTCTACCGGGACGGGCAGTACTCAGCCGAACGGCGTATGTCTCGCGTAGCCGACCTCATTTCGGTCGGCAAGAACGCCACGATCGCCTTCTTCTTCGTCTGTGGCGTGTGGCTGACCACCGACGGTTTCTTCACCGGCTTTCGCAATCAATCGCGCCTGCTGGTGTTCAGCGGCATGCTCATCTTCGCCGGTATTCTCTCTGTTAACCGGCTGACGCTCACCTGGTATCAGCGCAGGATGTTCGCCCGTGGTGAGGGGATGCGTAACGTCATTCTCGTCGGGCAGGGCGCGACCGCCACCGAGTTCATAGGCTTCCTGGAGAAGCGGCCCTGGATGGGCCTGCGCTGCAGCGGCACCATGCCTGCTCGGGGTGATGGGTATTCGATCGAACGGATCCGCAAGATGCTCAAGTCGGGGGAGGCGAGCGACTTGGTGCTCGCTCTCGACCCCGAAGAACGAGACGACTTCGAACGCATCTCCCGAGAGATGAGCCACGCAGGCTTGAATTTCCGCGTGGTCCCGTCGCTCTTTGAGGAGACCTACCTTTCGGCGGACCT
>PMIZ01000501.1 GCA_003157225.1 Actinomycetota bacterium
AGCGCGTCGCCCAGAACTCCCGCCGCGTCTTGTCGGAGAGTCTAGGACGAGCCTTCTCGGTCGCTTTCCTCGTGGGGCAGGTCCGTCTCGCCCTATAGGCTGCTGAATAACGACGGTGCGCCGTCAGGACACGATCGCCGCGCGCGAGACAAGGACGCAGGAAGCGCAAATAGCAGCGCTATTTGTGCGACCGAGGACGCAGTATCGCGCTGGCCAGCGTGTCCTGGTGGCCGTGGCTTCGTTGTTCAGCACCCTTCTAAGGACCGATGCTCTCCATGCCGGTGCCGTTGGCCATATGCCATGAGCGCGGGTGGGGCAATCGTTTGAGCGCTGCCATGAACGCTTTGTTGCGGGCATCCTTGCGCCAGTCACGCACAATCCATATGCCCCAGCTGCAGAAGACAAGCTTCGCGAAGCGAAAGGTGACCAGGAACTTCAACCACTGGCGCTTCGAGTAGAAGCGCATGTAGCCGCGCACGACCTCGCTCTGCAGCTCGTAGGGCGTCATCTGCTTAGGCGTGAACACCACGTGGTGAGCGTCGTAAAGGTGCCAGCGCTTATCGAAGATGCGGCCTTGCTCTTCCATCTCCTTGAACTGGGGTGTTCCCGGCAGCGGAGTGAGGATGTTGAGCATCACCGTGTCGATGCGGTGCTTGAGAGCGAAGCTCACCGTGTCCCGCACCGTTTGTCTGGTGTCATCGTCGGCGCCCAGCACGAACATGCCGTGGCTGTCGATGCCGTACTCGTGCAGCTTCTTGATCGCCTGAACGATGTCATCGACGCTCTGCGCCTTATGGAAGCGGTCGAGCGTCGCCTGGTTCACCGACTCGAGACCCAGGTACACGCGCTGGCATCCTGAGCGCTGCATCAGTTCAAGCAACTCACGGTCGCGCGCAACGTCTGTGCGCACCTGGGCCGACCACGGCATGGTTAGACCCTCATCGATCATCATGCGCAGAAGCACCTTGAGGCGCTTCTTGTCAGCCGCCATGTTGTCGTCGTAGAAGNNAAGGGACAGCCCCAGCTGGTCATGATGGGGGTCGTGTGCATCTTTTCGTGGCCGTGGATGAGCGTCAGGTCTGGAAAAGGCAGCGTGTCCAGGTTCTCGCAACGCTCGCGGTCGGCGTTGTGCACCATTACCCCGTCGCGCATGAAAGAGAGACCGGCGATGCTGGACAGGTCTCGTTGACCCGCGAGCGCCTCGATGAGTTCGGTCATGAACGCTTCGCCACCTTCACCCCTGGCCACGTAGTCGGCGTGCTCGAGTGCCTCAGCGGCCATGAAGGTGACGTGTGGGCCTCCGATGACCACCGGGATACCGCGTGCCCGAATTCGGTCGGCGAACTGATAGCCAGTGGTCGCGGTGGAGGTCGTCGTTGAGATACCGACAAGGTCTGACACGTACACATCGTTCCAATCGACAGCGGAGAACTGCGGCACGTAGATGGACACGTCGTGCCCCTGGCTGATCAGGGCAGCGCCCATAGCCGGCAGGCCCAGACGCGGCATCATGACCTTGCTGAAGACGTTCATGCCGGGCGGCTCCGGCTCAATGAGGCGAATTCTCACTCGTGACTCCCTTAGGTCCGCGCAAAGGGGCGCGCTTGACGCAGCGGCGTCGAGGCGCAAGCGTCTTGGGTTCTTGCTAGGACGCCGATTCTACATTGTCGCTAAAAAGAGGGGAAGTCAGTGAGGAAACCGAAGCGTATGAGCAGATCACGTAACAGCCTGGAGATGCGGGCCCGCATGACGGTGCAGGGGTTATCTTCTCTTTCGCCGAGCGTTTCGATCATCTCTCTCAAGCTTGCACGGTTAAGAAGCTGACTGCGTGTGCTTTGGTCCGTGGTCTCGCCAAGCCCTTGCCGCTCAATAGGTTGGACGTCCCGAGGCCGCGAAGCCATTCTTTCATCGCGTCAGCCTCTTGGCATCCCATGACGCCACCGCTCATCTTCCCTTAGTCCCGACATTGTGCACAGGCCAAGGCCACAGAACCAACCTCGCGAAGATCTCCGAACCGCCCCGACCTCGATGGACAGTCGACCTCCTTGATGGGCCAGGGCACCATCTGTTGATGGTACCGGGTCATCTTCCAGACCTGCCGCAAGAGCATGTGCGGTCTCACCTGCATCGAACTGGCCGAAGAGGCCAGACTCAAGCAGCTGAGTCTCCACTGGACCCGGGGCGATTCAATGAGCCATCATCCCCAGGCAGGGGAAGCACACCATAGAGCCCCGACGGAGGGCCGTCTTGGCCGCGGAGATGCGCGAGCGGGTCCGATGCCGGGCCTGGCGGAGACCCTGCGTCCGTCTCGCGACTACGGAGGCGAGATGATGTAGACCATCGCCGTTGTCCCGCCCGGCGATGAACTGGGGGCGGTCAGGGTCCTGCCATCGGGGCATGCTTTGACCTAGGTCCACTCTTTGGTGTCCTTGACACTCTTCCAGCTTGGGTGCCAAGCGCTCTCCCCGATCAGCCCGAGGCTTTCTTCGGAATCACCGGAAGCACCAGACGAGACGGACGTTTGCCGTCGCGGTAGATCTTGTGGAGTGTGGCTCTGCTGTTGCAGACATGCCACATGACGTCGTATGTCTCCGGATCGGTGGGAACATCGATACTCGATATCTCCAGCCCGATGCGTGATCCCGCCCGGAACAGGTGAGATGTTGGCCGAAGTTGCACGGTGTATTCGTTGATTTCGCCCGGTTTGACGGGAACCGCCCTCGTATGATCGTGCGCGATCTCCCAAGGAGTCGTCTTGGCGTCATCGAGCGCCCGGTGAGACGCTTTCAGCCAACCGGAGGCCAGGGGATATATCTCGGTGGACCCCTCCTCGCGCACATTGATCCTGAAGTTGGTGTCGTGGGTATCGATGGAGGCAAAGAAGGTGATCCTTGGAGATCCCGACACCTGCAGATCCTCAGAAAGCGGGGGGATCACATACGAGGCCCGCGCT
>PMIZ01000294.1 GCA_003157225.1 Actinomycetota bacterium
TTTCCACTCTCGCTCACTCGGACGACCGTCACCGGCCCGCCCTCCACACACACGGCCTTGTCGGTCACCAGCGCCTCAGTGATGATCCGATGGGCCCGGTCGGCCATCCGGCTGACCGTGGAGCCCGAGACTCCCAACTTCTTGCCGGCAGCTACCTGCGTAGCGCCCTCGAGGTGAAGTAGGCGCAAAGCTTCGAGCTCGTCGAAACCGAGCCGCACCTTATCCAATTCTCTAGCCGGCACTCCGACCGGGCCGAAGAGTCTGGCGCCGGGAACGCACTCGAGACAACGCCACTTGGCTGGGCGAGCCAAACTACGCCTCCTGCCTCTAGTTTTGCACTTTTGTGCATTATAGCCCAAACGCCGATCTATGCCGTCTCGTCGTGGAGCGGTACACTCGCTATGAGGCTTCCAGTTGTTACCATCCCGCTCCGGGTACAGAGAGGGAGGGCGGATGTTCTGCAAGAGCTGTGGCAACCCGCTGCCTGACGGCGCCGGCGTTTGCACCAACTGCCGCGCGATCGTGGGCCAGACGACAGCCGCGGCTTCGGCCGCGGGGATCGTCAGGAGCGCCACTCCAGGCCCGCCCCCACCGCCTCCCTCACCTCCCCCGCCCCCGCCTCCAACGGCCTTCCCGCCGCCGAGTCCTGCCGAAATGCCGCCCGGCTACGGCGCCTGGGGTCCAAGCGGACCGGGTGGCTATGGCGGCTATGGCCCTCCCGGCGGGCCGCCCAAGAAGAGCCGGCTCGGCCTGTGGCTGGGCATTGCAGCAGCCGTAATTGTGATCGCGGCCGGTGTCACGGTTCCGCTCGTCCTGCTCGGCAGGGACCACAACCACACCGTCTCCGCGACCACAAGCATCTCGAAGACGACCACCACGAAGCGTCCGCCCGCCAACTCATCCACATCGGCGGCTTCCACCTCTTCCACCTCTTCCACCTCCACGTCCAGCACCACCAGCACCACGGCCGAACCGCCCGGTGACTCAGCGGGCGAGTGGGTCGAGGTGGCCCTCCCTAACACCCCTGCAGGAGCCTATTCGCTCAGCGTATCCGACAAGGCGTTGCTCATCGAAACGAACTCAGACTCGGGCTACGGGCTGTTTGTCTACCTGCCGGGCTCGGATAGCTACGTCTCCCTGCCGGTTGAGGGCACGGTTCCCCCAAGGGCCGACCTCGACGGTCTCCTGGCCGTCTGGCGGGAGGGCACCCAGAACCAGGACACCTCCCAGTACGAGGACACCCGCGTCTGCGCCTACCCCCTGCCCGATGGGCCCAAGGTCGAAGTGCAGAGTGGCACACGAGCAGTGGACTACCCCCAGGTGGCCGGAGATTGGATCTCCTGGACGGAGCAGGAGCCGGCCGACTTCAACCCTGACGAGTATTTGAACGAGCACATCTACGTGGTCAAGGTGGATGGCAAGGGCGAGCCGGTGAGCGCGCCCAACGAGCTGGTATCGTCCGCTCCGGCCGACGCTCTGGGCGACTCGGTGTGGGTCTATAGTCTCTCGAGTGACTACCTAGCCTGGGAGAACGCGGTCGGGCATCACCTCATCGACGCCGGTACGTATGTCGTGAACGTCAACGGAGAGAGCGAACCTCAGAAGCTGGGGCAAGAATCATGGGTACCTTCAATCGGGGGCAGTACCGTGGTCTACCGGGATGGCGGGCTCATGGCCACCGATCTTGTGAGCCAGAAGGTGTGGGAGGTCGACTCGCTGGGTGACTTCCCCGCTGCCGCGCCCACATATGTCGCCTACTACCGCGCTGTCAAGTCGGCCGATGGGTTGAGCTGGGAGATCGTCGCTCGGGGGTACAACGGAGCGCATGAGCAAGTGCTGGCCAAGACCTCCTTGGATCCGTCCTTGTCGGCGCCCATCGCCGCGTCCGGAGCACGCGTGGCCTTCCTGCTCGACGACGTCGTGCACCTGTTCGAATGGCGCGGAGGTACCCGGTGACGACCGTGGTTGGACTCGATCTGGAATTGGCTCTGGACGAATTTCTCGAGACACAAGGTGAAGCTTCACGGCGCCTTGCCACCCGGGAGGCCGCAGGGCGGGCGCTGGAGCGAGCCGTCGAGTTGGTCCGCCCGGCAATCGTCTACGACTGGCTGCCAGTGGGCCATCGGGACCGAAGGAAGGTCGAGGTCGGAAGTGTGGTCTTTGACCTCGGCAGACACTCCGACCTACTGGGGGCGGCCCACCTAGCCTTTCTGGCCCTGGTCACCATCGGACCCCTCCTCGAAGCTCGGGGCCAGGAACTGCAAGCGTCCGGGAAGGCCCTTGACGCGTTCATGCTTGACGCGGCGGGAGTGTTCGCCGTAGGGAAGCTGATCGAGAGGGCGCGCTCCATCGTCGAGAGGTACGCCGCCGAGCGCCATTGGGGAGTAGGGGCCGAGCTGGCTCCGGGCCAGCTTTCCGGGTGGGCTATCGCTGAGCAGTCGCTCGTTGGACGGCTGCTCGATTTCGGGTCGATCGGAGTGCGGCTCACCGATTCGGGGATGCTCGTCCCTCAGAAGTCCGCCTCCATGATGGTGGGGATCGGACCAGACTACCAGTCCTCCGAGGTCCGCTCGCCCTGCGAGTACTGTGATCTGGGCGAGACCTGCCGCTACCGGCACTAGATGATCGATGCCGTCCGCCGGGTCGTGCCAGGGCAGCGGGCCTCTAGCAGGCTGCTGAACAATGACGCTGCGCCGGGTGCCCTCTGGGCGTGGACACGATCGCCGCGCGCGAGACAAGGACGCAGGAAGCGCAAATAGCAGCGCTATTTGTGCGACCGAGGACGCGGTATCGCGCCGGCCAGCGTGTCCTGGTGGCCGTGGCTTCGTTGTTCGGCAGCCTCCTAGGGCGCCGTGGGGAGAAACTGCTCGCTACGGTCCTTTCCGCTCAGACCGTAGCTGAGGATCATCCGATCGGTGATCCACTCGACGGGCGCCCGATCGTCCGTCCAGTAGTCGGCAAGCGGCGCGACCCGCGTCCACTGGGTGGTCAGCAGGCGCGTGAGAGGCAGGACATCCGCCGGTGCCCCTTCCGCTCGCCGAGCCAAGACCGAGAGGTCCTGAGGGCTCGCGAAGCCAAGCACCAAGTGGTTGAAGCGCAAGGCAGGCCACTCCATGACCAAGGGGAACTGCGTGGCTAACGTTCCCGCGATCGAGCGCGCGAGGCGATCGTCTCCGGGCACGGTGGAGACGTTGAGCGCCACGATCCCATCGGGAGCCAGGTGATCGCGGCACAGCTTGAAGAAGTCGGCCGTAGCCAGATAGAAGGGGACGTACGGCTGGCGGTAGGCGTCCACGAATATGAGATCGTACTTCTGACTGGTCGACCGCAGAAACGGCCGAGCGTCGGCCGTGATCACTTTCACGCGGGGATTGTCGTCAAGGCCGAAGTACTTCTTGGCGACAGCGCTCACCTGCGGATCGATCTCGACCCCATCGTAGTACACGTCGGGATAGTAGACCCCGAAAGCGCGAGCCGTCGTGCCTCCCGCGTTACCCAACATGGCCACGTGCTCCACCGGGCGGTCCAGAAGAGGCGGGACGACCAGGAACATGTCCCACTCATCACCGGTGAGCACCGTGTCGGCCCGCCAGACGGAATGTATCGCGAACCCCTCGTTCAGGTAGAGAACCCGCTCGCCGCCGACCTGTACCACCTGGATGAACTGGTAGCGCGATTCCTTCTCGTAGATGAGTCCGGTAGCAGCCTTCACCGCGCCCGGTGGGATAGCGACGAGGGCGGCCAGGGCTACCGCAACCACCAGCCAGCGGACGCCGAGCAGAAGGGCCGCGGCGGCCGCGATCAGCACCGCCACGCCCAGAAGGGTGCGCTGGGTGCCGAACAACGGGATGGTCACGAGGGGCGGCAGGAACGTCCCCACCAGGCTGCCGGCGGTGGACAGCGCGAAGATCCGGCCGGCAGTCGATCCGGCCTTGTCCATCTCCCGGATGCCGATACGGATCGCAAACGGCGTCACCATGCCCAGCAGAAGTACGGAGGGCACGAAGAGCACCACGCAGGAGAAGAACGAGCCCAGGACCGCCCCGGTCGACACTGAGTCGATCCCGTTGATGGTCACGTTCAAGAACGGGCGGGCGGCGAAGGGGACTGCGGCCGTAAGAACTGCCCCACAGAGAACGACGATCCCGAGCACCCGCGGGCTGGGATGACGGTCGGCCAGCCTTCCCCCCAGCACGTAGCCAAGGGACAGCGCTATCAAGATCAGGCCGATGATGTTGGCCCATATCATGGTGGACGAGCCATAGTAGGGAGCTATCAGCCGAGAGGCGCACATCTCGGTCGCCATGCTGCCTATGCCGGCAAAGAAGATCAGACCTCCGAGGGCGCCCCGGCGCAGGCCGCGTACACCACTCACGGGTAGTTCGACCGGCTCGGCGACTTCGCTCACCACACGCCCTCTCTTCGCGACTCGCCCACGCCCTGGTCGGGCACCTCAGACGGTCGTCTTCTGTTGAGTGCTCAGCTTCGCATGGAAGCGCCGCTCCGTCCAGAAGGTGCGACCGTTGGGTGCTGGCGCCAAGTTCTGAGTCGCCCGTGGATGCAGAAACGCCGGCCCGAAGGCCGGC
>PMIZ01000404.1 GCA_003157225.1 Actinomycetota bacterium
TCATCGCGAAGGTCTCGATGTCATAGGGGTCGATCAGCTCAAAGGTGTCGTCTTCGCGGCCGTCGGACCGGGTTCCGCCCGAGCCGGTGGAGAACACGAACCCCAGCCGGCCACCGGGCAGCACGAACTGCTGACCGTCGGCTCCCAGATTGCGGAGCCCGCGACGAGCGAGGGTGGAGAGGATGTGAGCCGCCGATTGNNAGGACGATCAGTGCGAACCGGGTCTGCGTAGCTTCATACACGTGCAGCCGCACGCGAAGCGCCCTCTCCAGTGAGTTCTCGAAGCTCCCCTCACCCGAGCGAAGCCCCTGATCGCGCGAGTCCAGGTGCGACTCGTCGGACTGGCCGTCGGCTGCGCGCAGGTGAGCGCGATCCGCTTGGAAGGTGGCGACGAAGCCCACGGCGCACAGGGCCACCAGCATTGCCTGTACGGTTGCCATCGATGACCACACGAGCAGCGGAAGAATTATCGCGGCGTCGGTGAAGCCCAGCAGGTANNCCGAGACGGCGATCGACGGAATAGGCACGCAAGATGCGCAGACACCACAATGAGTAGCCGACCAGAAAGGCGGCGTAGAAAATCCACACTGTTGCCGAGCGGACCCCGGCCAAGGGCGGACACACGAGTCCGATGATTGTTAGGAGAACCAGCCTCGCCCGGGCTTTGCGGTGCTCGGTGACGCGTGACGACCGGGCTGTACCGTTGCTGTTCATTCTTCAGTCCCTTGCAGTATAGGACGACTGCAACGGTTTAGCAATAGATATTGCTAAAACTAATTTATGAAATGAACTCGTACGCTTCTGGAGTACCTGGCCGCCCTAAGAATACTCGCCGACCGCAGTCAAAGCGAGCGGTCCGCAGGTGGCGGGACCTGCTTGGCGCCAGACCTTAGCAGGCTGTTGGGTAACGACGCCGCGCCTGGTGCCCTTTGGGCGTGGACACGATCGCCGCGCGCGAGACGAGGACGCGGGAAGCGCGAATGGCAGCGCCATTTGTGCGACCGAGGACGCAGTATCGCGCCGGCCAGCGTGCCCTGGTGGCCGTGGCTTCGTTGTTCAGAGGCCTCTTAGGGGACGAGGAGGATGGGGATGCGGACGTGGCGGGAGACCCTGTAGCTCACGCTGCCGAGGATCAGGTCCTTGGGCTCGTCGCGGCTCTTGCGGCCCATGATCACGAGGTCGGCTCCACTGCTCTCTATCTCTGAGAGGATGGTCTCTGCCGGCGGTCCCACCGCCACCTTGACCTCAGCGCCGATACACCGTTCGCGCAGGAAAGCGACCGCCGCACGCAAGGAGTCCTGCGCCAGGCGCTCGATGTAGCCCTCGATGGTCCGCTGATTCATGGTGGCAGCCAGGACCACCTGCTGCGGAACGGTGACGACCGTGAGCAGGAGTAGTTCGGCCTGATAGCGGGCGACCATCTGAGCGGCCACCTTCACGCCTCTGAAAGACGCGTCGGTGCCGTCGCTCGCGACCAGTATCCGCTCGAAGATCAAGAGTTCCTCCCGCTGCCTGCTCGAATCAGAAATGGAGGATACCGGGGTCGAACCGGCGACCTCCGCCGTGCAAAGGCGGCGCTCTCCCAACTGAGCTAATCCCCCGGGTCAAACGTGCGTACGCCTGCTGGTGCAAAGGGTCGATGGTGGACATAACCGAACGGACTTCGAACCTTTGCCAGGGTCCGAAGCGTCCGCCCACCTCGGATAGTCTACCCCAAAGGGATGACTGCACAAAGGAAACCAGCCCCGTGTTCAGGACGCGGGCGGCAGAGATTGCGGTTGTTTTAGCCGCTATTCCCGAAAACCTGCAGCGGCTGTGCGATCAACTCTCGCCGTGATCATCATGCTCGACGGTAGTCCTGTCTGGCACCGGTTCGCCGGTCGCGAGGCCGACAAGCTCGGAATTCCCCAGCTCTTGGGTGCTGACCGTTCGCAGTGCCCGTACGCTCGCTCTTCTCTTCAGAAGATACATGGCCGGCGGCACCAGGATGATGCCAGCCACGGCGAAGAGCTGGGCCTCTCGCATCCCGAGGAAGATGATGTTGTTCACCCGATAAAACGAAATGAAGAAGCGCCCCAGCGAGTAGAGGCCAAGATAGCAAAGGATTGCCATGCCATCCGTCTTGAAACGTGGCACGAGGTACAAGAGCAGCCCTACCATGACAAGGAGCCAGAGCTGCTCGTAGACGGGCGTCGGGTGAGTTGGTACCCCGAGCAGATTGCTCGGAAGAAGCGCGTTTGGATTAGTGTAGGTGATGCCCCAGGGAAGCTTTGTGGGCGGCCCCCACGTGTCCCCGTTTATGATGTTGGCGAAACGGCCGATGATCTGGGCCACCGGAAACGCGAGAGCGGTCGCGTCCAGCACCCGGAGAGTGGGGAGCTTCTTCCAGCGGCAGTAGATGACGAGGCCCACGATGCCCCCGGTGAGCACGCCGTATATGGCGAGGCCTATGAGCTGCCAGCCAACGATCTGCCCCGGGTGATGCCAGTAGTAACCGAAGTTGTCAAGCACGCTGAAAAGGCGCGCGCCGATGATGCCCAGGGGCACCGCGATAATGGCTATCCCCCAAGCATGATCGGGGGAAATGCTCCGTCGGCGAAGTCCGCGAGCGAAGATCACGAGGCCGACGAGGAGGCCGAACATCATGATGAAGCCGTACCAATGGGGAGCAAATGGCCCGATCTTTACGATGATCGGATCAATATTGATGGTCATGCCAACAATCTAGGTCTCAACTGTTTCGCTTGCCCTCATCCTCAACAGCCTTCGCCGGAGCGATAGCCGAGAAGAACGAGTGCCCGTGGCGAGAAGCACTGCGAAGTATACCCCCGCGGCTGCGGCAAGGATGGCGAAGCTCGGAGGAACCCTGGGCACTGCGTAGCTTATGATGAGACCGGCCCACATTTCAGCAACCGCTATCAGTCCCGATAGCCAAAAGCCGAGATAGGGTCGGGTCGTCAAGCGATGAGCGGCCCCCGCGGGAGCGGCGAGCAGCCCGAGCAGTAACAGAGCACCGACGGCTTGCGCGGAAAGAGCGGAGGTCACTCCGACGAGCCCGAGGAACCCGATGCCAAGAGCACGTACCGGTACTCCTCGAGCGACGGCAACCGATTCATCTACGCTCGCGAAGAAAAGAGGGCGACCAATGAAAACGAGCACCGCGACCACCCCCAACCCTGCGATCGCGGCCACCAGTGCCTGCGTTCCGCTCAGCCCTAGAATCGAGCCGAAGAGCACTGAGACGCTAGTGCCGCCGGTGGCAGCCGCCTGTGAGCTGACGTAGAGCGTGAGGAAAAGAACCCCGAGGCCCAGGATCCAAGCAAAGATGCTGCCGATGATGGCATCGTCAGCCCGCCCCCGCTGACCCAGCAAGCCCATGAAGAGGGCGACGGCGATCGTGAAGACGAAGAGGCCGATCCGGGGATCAAGCCCAGCCGCAAGGGCCGCAAGCGCCCCCGTGAAAGCCACGTGGCTGAGCGCATCCCCCGTGAAGACCTGAGCCCTGAGGACCACGAAGTAGCCGACGAGACCAGAGGCGAGCGCGATGGCCGAACCTGCCAGGAGGGCGTGCTGCATGAAGGGCTGGCCGAAGAAGCTCATGCCGCCGCGCTTCGTGCTCGTCTCTCGGACACTAGCGACCAGAGACCGGCGAGCAGGTAGATACCGAACGCAAACGTGGTCACGTAGAATCCCACCGGATACGGGGTGTAGAAAGCCACGGCCAGCGAGAGCCACGTGACCACAAGCCCAACGGCCACGGCGATTCCCATGCTGAGCCAAGGCCTCGCCGTCAGGCGCTGGGCGGCGGCGGCCGGCATGACAAGGAGCGCGAATACAAGGAGCGCGCCCGTTATCTGGCTGACCTCGGCAACAGCCACCGCGAGAAGCAACAAGAACCCAGCCGAAAGCAGCCGCACCGGAACACCCCGGGCGGCGGCCGCCTCCGGATCTAGGCTTGCGAAAAGAAGCGGGCGGGCCCCTCCCGCGAGAAGGCCCAACACGACTACAGCCGCAACCGCAAGAACGAAGACCTGGGTAAGGCTGATGCCCAAGAAGGTTCCAAACAGCAGCGCATTGAGACCGCTTAGGAAGCCCGGATAGAGAGCGACGAAAAGGAACCCGCAGGCAAGCACGAAGGCCTGAACGGTGCCGGTAATGGCGGATTCTTCCCCCCGGCCTCGACGCCCCGCTCCCGGCAGAAGACTGATGGCAAGAGCAGCAAGGATAGCTCCCGCAAAGTACCCATAGGCTGCCCCGATACCGATAACTGCGGCTCCAGCGGCGCCGGGAAAGCCGACAAGAGCCAGGGTGTGGCCGGCAAAACTCTGCCTCCTAAGCACCATGAACCAGCCGACGAGCCCGGCAAGCACCGCCACGATGGTCCCGGCAACAAGCGCGTGAACCATGAAGGAGTAGGTGAAGAGTTGCCCCAGATCCGTCAGTGGGTTCCAGGAGAGGCTAGCCTGGGCCGTCACAGAACGCATGCTCCTCCTCGTCACAACGACCGATCAGATTACCGGGACACTCGGTCGGGCCCGTCTCCTCTTCTGGCTCAGCCACAACCAGCAGCCGGCCGTCCGACGTAGAGTGCACCTCCACCCGCGAGCCGTAGATGCGACTGAGCGTCTCGCTTGAGATGACCTCACTAGGCGTCCCCGCCGCGACACCCTGCTTCGCGATGTAGATTAGCTTTCCGGCCTGGCCGACAATGCGGTTCACATCATGGGTCACCATGATGACTGTCATCGCCTTTTCCCTGGAGATTCGGCCGATAAGGGCGGTGATGGCCGTCTGAGTCGGGTAGTCGAGACTCGCCAGCGGCTCGTCCAGAAGCAACAGATCTGGTTGGTGCACGATGGCTTGCGCAATCAGTAACCGCTTCTGCTCGCCACCCGAGAGGTTTCCTATTGGGCGGTTGGCATAAGCCGACGCGCCCACGAGATCTATGACTTCGGCCACCCGCCTCGGTCCGTCGCGACCATCTGCCCCGAACAGACGGGGGGCCGGGAAGGGCATTCCCCAGCGGTCGCCGTCAAGGCCTAGACGTACGACGTCCACTCCCCGCACCCGTACCGACTGGTCGAAGGTGCGAGCCTGCGGAAGGTAGCCAACGCGAGCGCGCGCTTCCCTGGGCGGTAGACCGAAGACTCGGACTTCCCCCTTTGCGAGCGGCACCAGTCCCAGAATGACCTTGAGAAGAATCGTTTTCCCTACCCCGTTGGGGCCGAGCAGGGCCACGAACTCACCACGGGACACCGCAAGACTGACGCTACTCCAAAGGACGCGCTTCGCCATCTCGGCGCTCGCTTCCTTGAACTCGATCGCCTTCTCGGGGGCAACTTCGGCCATGTCACCTTCCCGTAGCCTGGGCGAGCGCAGCCTGGATGCGGATGAGTTGCGCTACCTGCCAGTCCTGGAAGGTAGCCGTCGCAGGCTCGAGCGTCTCGGTGATGGTCACCACCGGGATATCGGCCGCTTTCGCTTCACTTACTTGTGTTTGGATATCCGGGATGGCGTTCTGGGAGTTGTAGATGTAGACCTTGATCTGTTTCGTCTTGATCTGCTGGTCGATGGTCGCCTTGTCCTGGGCGGTCGGTTCGGTCCCCTCACTTGTCGCGTTAAGGAAGGAACCGGGAGTGAGGAGGTTGAGCCCAAGAGCCTGAGCGAGGGGCACCATGATGCTCTCCGAGGCCCCGATGGACGTCCCCTCGTACTTCGCTTTGATGGAAGAGATCAGCAGGTCGTAGGGCGCGAGAAACTCGGTTTCGTACGTCGACCTTTGTTGGTCGAAGTAGGTGGCGTCCTTCGGATCGAGGGTCTTGAGATCGGCGGCTATCTGCGCAATCACTTTGCGTACGCTGTCAGGCGAGTACCACTGATGTGGATTGCCGCCCGGTTTCACCCCTACAACATCGCCGACGTTCAGAACCAGCCGACCGGAGACCGAGCTTGAGCTGACCAACCGATCCGCCCAGGGGTCATAGCCGATGCCGTCCTCGATCACAAGCTTAGCCGTCGCGAACTTGAGAGCGTCCTGGGCAGTGGGTTCGTAGTCATGCGGATCTGTGCTCGGATTGGTGATGATGCTCACAATGCTCGCGCGCTGTCCGGCCAGCTGGGCGGCTATGCTGCCCCAGAAGTTCTCGGCAGCGACCACCGAAACCGTGCCCGAAGAAGGTGGCGCCGAACCGCAGCTTGCAAGAAGTGCGGGGACAACTAGCGTGAAGCCAAAGACCAGGACAAGAATGGGTCCTAAAGGCCTTTTCAGGCGCATCAGCTCACCACCCCTCCCTTGCTCGTTTTCGGGCTTGGTCGTTGGCAGTCACTGCAGGTTCCGGCTAGTTCCACGAAGTGAGCGGTGATGGAAAAACCCGTTTCTCGTGCCGCGCCTCGTTCGAGTGCGGCCACATCGCAGGAAGAGAACTCCGAAACGCGTCCGCACTCGGTGCAAATCACATAGTGCCCGTGCTCGGCCCGTGCTTGCGCAACCCCGGCGCATCCCTTGCTGGTGTGGACGCGTCTGATCATGCCGTTGTCGTTCAGCGCTTCCATCGCCCGGTACACGGTCGCCAATCCGAGTTCAGGGCATTGGCCCCGGGCGAGTTTCAGAATCTCGGCCGGTTCGAGTGCGCAACCGGCTTCCTCTATCGCAGCAAGGACTGCCGCTCGCTGCCGGGTCACTCGGAAGCCGTGTCCATGCAATTCTTTGGCCGCTCGCTCTACGTTCACAACCACTCTCACTCCTCAGTCCTTTGAACATACCACGTACGCCGCGTAGATGAGAAGGTTTCTCGCCAAGGCTGAAACGAAACGTAGGTCGTGGGAACAATTTCAAGAAGAGTCGGACGGTCTGCACGCCCCCAGCGATCGGGGCGGGCGGACACCGGGAGTTCCTGCTTTGCGGGGGGAACGTTGTCGTTTCGGCAACGATGAGTGGGCCTAAGTGGATTCGAACCACTGACCTCACCCTTATCAGGGGTGCGCTCTAACCAACTGAGCTATAGGCCCACGCGCGGGGTAGTTTACCGGCATTCCAAATGATGTCAACAAACATGGTACGCGAGGGGCGATGCGGGGTAATCTAGAAGCAGACCTGAGCGAGGAGGCCCATGGAAGGTTTTGAGAGAGTCACTGTCTATGGGGTCAGCTTCGACGTGGCGAGCAAGCAGCCCATCGTGCTCCTCAAGGTGGACGGCAAGAACCGGTTCTTGCCCATCTGGATAGGGCATCCCGAGGCGGCAGCCATACTCATGAAGCTCCAGAACGCCGAGCTGCCCCGACCCATGACCCACGACCTTCTGGCGGCCACCATCGCGGAACTGTCGGCCAGCGTCGCCAGCGTGCTGGTGACCGAGCTCCGCGACAACACCTTCTACGCCGTGCTTAGACTGGAGAGCGGGGGTCAGGAGATCCAGTTGGATTCCCGGCCGTCGGACGCGATCGCGCTGGCGGTGCGCACCGATGCCCCGATCTTCGCCTCCACCGAGGTCCTGGAGGCGAACGGCATCGAGTTCGCCCAAGAAGTCGACGACATTGAGGAGGTCGTCAAGGAATTCAAGCAGTTCCTGGAGGAGGTGTCGCCCGAGGACTTCTAGTCTTCCTCGGAGAGGCCCACTTGGAGCGGCAAGACGCTATTTGTCGGCGCCCTCGCCCAGAGCCGCTGCCTCTTTCTTGACCGTCTGCAAGACGAGGCTGTAGATCTCGCGCAACGACTCGTTGGACAAGGGACCGCGGTTGGCCCGACACAGATAGGTGATCACCCAGTCCTCCTGGGCAGCGTCGTAGAAGCTCAGGCCCTGCGTTTCTTTGTAGTCCTTCAGGCTCTTGACGAGCTTGACGCGCTTGTTGAGGGCCTCGAGTATCTTGAGGTCGTTGTCCGAGATCTGTTCCCGATAGTGCCGAATTACCGGGTCGGTGCTCGCAGCTGTCACTTCGTCTCCTCCTAGCGCCTCGACGCCCCCTGGCGCCCAGACTACGGAACTTTGGTTGTGATAGGACTGCGTAGGCTACAGCACCGAGGGCCCGATGAGCAACCCGGTCTCGCTGCTATCCGTGTCGGGCCGCGAAGGCCGCGCACCGGCCCACGAACTGCCCGGCCATCCGGGGGCTGGAGGCGAGATGGAACAAGATCCTGGAGCAGAGCAGCGAGCTGCTCGCCACGTCTTCGGCTTGGCAACCCGTACCGTCCTCCGCCGTCATGAGAGGTGAACCCCAACGGCCGCCGTCCCCCGCGACCTCGGCGTCGGTGAACACCCACCCTGTCAGAGCCTCGCCCTTCTCGAGCAGCACGCTCCCGGTCTTCGCGGTCGCGGCCACGTAGACGGGGTCATCAAGATCCCACAGGATCTCTCCCTCGGCGGGGATGACAGCCGCCATGTCGGAAGTGCGGCCGAGTAGATCTTGCACCCTGTTCAGGAGGATCAGCTCACCTCCGCCCAGAGCCAATGTGGGCATGCCCCTTTCGACTTCGGCACGGATGCGGCCCAGCAGCGCGGTATTCATCGCGATATCCGGCAGGGCGGCCGGCCACAAGGTCCCGGCAAGTACCAGGCCGACGGTACCTTCCGGCAGCGCTGGGTCTTCGATCAGGTCCACGCGCCGCACTTGTGCCCCGGCTGCGCGCAGCACCTCCACCGAGTCACGGCTCCACAGCCCGAAGCCCTTGCCTCCGGCCACCGCCACCACCGGGCCGTCGGCTCCACGATCGGCAAGTGTGTTCTGCGGGGGGAGAAAACCGCGTTGACCGGCCACCGACGCGAGGCCTCTCAGATCCACTTGCCGGGACACGGCATCCACAAGAGCGGCGTCCAGCGGCAGTTCCCAGGCACCGGGCGCGGGCGTGTCCCACTCGGGCCCGTCTCCCACGAAGAGACAGCCCACGACGGGCAGGTTCTCTTCGGTGAAGATCGGCCGCAGCAGGTTAAGTCGGTCTCGATCTGCGACTCCCGTCAGGATGGCCCCGGCAAGGTTGAGGCCCGCACAGGCAGACCGGATGCCGGCCGCCAAGGCCCGAATGCTCGTCCCCCAGCCTCTGCAATCCATCACCAGCACGATGGGGCAATCGAGCATCCGCGCTACATCCACGGGTACCCAGGACACCCCTTCGCGCTGATCGAGGAGCCCAACATCGGACGACAGCAGAGAGAGACCCGCGCCGCGGGTGGCGACGTCGTAGAGGTCAAGGAGCGACTCCCTGGAGTAAAGAGCCGGATCCAGAAAGGCCGTGCCCTCCCAGCGATCCCAGCACGAGGACGGGGACAGCGGCCCCAGGTGGTGGTAGCGGACCTGCTCGCCACGGGCGGAGAAGACTTCGGCCGCGGCGCCCGCGATGGCGTTGGCCAAACCGGTGCGGTGCGTAGGGACCAGCAACACGCGCGGTACGGACATCCACTCCCCCTTCGTCGAACCTCTCGCTGCGCGGCCGGCCCACGTCGTGGGCGGCCGGCCGTCGGCCCGGGCGCGACCCGGCGGCTACCTGCTGCGGCTGATCAGGATAAGGCGCAGCAGTTGCAGGATCGCCATGAGAGCGGCCGCCACGTACGTAAGGGCCGCGGCACTCAGGACTTTCCTTGCACCCGCAAGTTCGTCACCGACGAGGATGCTCCTGTTCTCGAGGAGGGTCATGGCCCTGCGCGAGGCGTTGAACTCCACGGGCAGCGTGACCACGGTGAAGAGCACCGCCGCCGAGTACAGCACGATGCCGACGTTCATCAGAAGGCCGTTGCGGTAGAAGATGAGCCCGATGAAGAAGAGGATAAAGCCCAGTTTGCTACCGAGGTTCGCCGCCGGGACTATCACGCTCCGCAGCCTGAAAGGCCCGTACCCCTCAGCATGTTGGATCGCGTGGCCGGCTTCGTGAGCCGCGACGCCCAGGGAGGCCAGCGAGTTACTGTTGCCCACAGGAAGGCTAAGCGTCAGGACTTTGGTGCGCGGGTCGTAGTGGTCCGATAGCCGGCTACCGGCGACCTCGATGCCCACATTGCTGAGGCCGGCGGAATCGAGTACGAGGCGAGCCCCTTGGGCACCCGTCAAGCCACGCGCGGACGGGACTTGCGAATAGCGGTTGAAGACCGAACTCACCCTGGCCTGGGCATAGATGCCAAGCACCACGGCCGGTATCAAGAGGATGAATGACCACCAATAGACTGAGCCCATGGATCGTGCTCCTTGTTTGTCTCCGGCTCGTAGCGGGGATGATAGCAGAACGCTTGCCGGCTCAATCCTCCCGAAGCTAGGTGCTTTATACTCTGCTTAGGTGGCCGGAAGTACTGTCTTGTATCGGCTCTGGCACGGCAAACAAGAAGGAGGTTGTGGATGCGGAAGACACACCTGATCCTCGCAGGGCTTGCGGTAGCGGTAGTTTTGTTGCTGGCCCTAGCGGTGGTCTCCTGCGGAGGCGGTGGGACGACAACGACGAGCGCCCCGGGCACTACCGCGAGTACCGCGCCCACCCCCACCAGTGGAGCCACAACCACAGCGAGCGGCGTCACCACGACGGCGGGCGGAGCCACCACTACCGCGGGCAGCGGCAGCACGGGCGCGATCGACGCAGCCAAGCTCTACACCACGAACTGCTCCGGCTGCCACAAAGACGTTCCGGCAGCCACTGCCGAGCAAGCGAAAGCCATCATCGAATCCGGCAAGGCCGACATGCCCAGCTTCAAGAGCCGGCTCACCGCTGACGAGATCGCGGCGCTGGCCGCCTACGTCGGCGCAGGCGGGAAGTAACCGGCACGAACCTCGACAGCGTCGAGTGACAGCACGGGGGGCC
>PMIZ01000181.1 GCA_003157225.1 Actinomycetota bacterium
CCTACCGCCTGGCGAGCACCATCTTCGTCCACAGCCTGACCCAGGGCGTTGCCTCCGGCGTGGACCCGGCCGAGCTTGCCGAGTCCGTCCTTTGCCCCGGCGACGAGCCCGCCTACCTCAAGCGAGTTCTCGGCGAGCTTGAGGACCGCTGCTGGTTCATCGAGTTCGACGGCAACAACTACCGCTTCAAGACTGAGGTCGGGCTGAACAAGCTCATCGCCGACGAGGCCCAGGCGATTCCCGTCACCAAGGCCAAGCAGGAGCTTGAGGATCGCATCCGGTCGGTCTGGAAGAAGGGCACCCTCCACCCGGTCTACTTCCCGAGCGAGGCGTCGGAAGTGGACGACGACGCCGGTGACCCGAAGCTGGTGGTCCTTCATTTCGACGCCGCGACGGCGACGGAGACCGACGAGGGCCAGCTTGCCCCGGAGCTGGTCCTTCGCCTCTTCGACCACGCGGGCTCGATGGAGGGCTACCGCTCCTACAAGAACAACGTGGTCTTCCTGGTGGCCGATGCCGACCAGGTGGACCACCTCGTCGAGCAGATGCGGAAGTACCTCGCCGTGAACCGAATCGTCGGCAACTCCGACCGGATGGCCGAGTTCAACAAGGACCAGAAGGAGAAGCTCACGAATGCCCGCAACGCTGCGGAACTCGATGTGCGGGTGGCGATCACGCGGACCTACCGCTTCCTCTACTACCCGACTGAGGATGCCCCCAAGAAGTGCCGAGGACTCCGCCGTCACACCGTTCCGGCCCAGGATCAGGGCGAGGTCAAGGCCGACCAGTCGCAGGTAGTCCTGAAGGCCCTGAAGGGTCTAGGGAAGGCCCTCACGAGCGACGATCAGCCCAAGGCCCCAGCCTGGTTGAAGGCCAAGGCATGGCCCTACAATCAGACCCACGTCAGCACCGAGGAGGTCCGACGGGAGTTCGCCCGTCGGATCAGCTTGCCCTTCCTCCTCGACATCACCCAACTGAAGAAGACGATCAAGAGCGGCATCGAAGCCCAGGAGTGGATCTACTACGTGGCCGAGGAACAGATCGGCTACGGGGCGAATTCGCCGCCGCCCGTGATCAAGTGCAGCGAGGATACCGAGCTGTACGAAATCGCCGAGGCCAAGAACCAAAACATCCGGATCAAGGGTGAGGAGCCGCGTGACGCGGAGTGCCCCGTCTGTCACCAGATGCCCTGCAAGTGCGGCGAGGAGATTGAGGACGAGAAGCCGCAGACAAGGCTTCACGCCGAGGGCGCACCCTCGCAGGCGTTCCAGCGTCTCTCGGACCTCTGCGCGGAGAGCAAGATCGCCCGCTTGCGGGTGCTCCTCGTGAGGTTTGACGGGTCGGGGGCCACCGGGGCGAGGGAGTTGAAGTCCCTCGGCCTCGCGATTCNNCCGGGTGGAGCAGAACTTGACCTCCGAGTTCGGCGACGACGAGTCGCTGACGGTCGGGTTCAAGGGGTCGTGGGACCGCTACAAGCGGCTCAAGCAGGTCACCGACGCCTTTGCGGGCGAGGCGAAGAAGCTCCAGGTGGGAGTCGCCCTTCGCGTTGACTTTGCCGACGGGCTCGAAGTGACCGGGCCGCAGTTCTCGACCATGCGTGACGTGCTCGCCGGACTCGAACTGGGTCGGGTGGTTCTCGACGCCGAGGCGCTCGCGGAAAAGGGGAAGTCGTGAGGAAGACGGCCTACCAGTTGGAGGTCTATCCGCGACCGGGGAGGCAGTACGGCCTTTCCCTGGTCGAGATCGTCCACCCCGCCGGGGCGGGTCGCCGGGAACCGGAGCTTCGCCCCGTCGTCCGCCTCTGGGGGAGCCCGCTCCAGGCGGTGTTCGACCGGGTGGTGGAAGCGGTGAAGTCGCACGGGGGGCGGGCATCCGACATCCGCCCGGAGCGGAAGGCTCCCTTCATGCTCGACGAGGAGACGGCGGTCCGGCTGGGGCTTCTCTTCTTGGCCGTGAAGCCTCTGCGGAAGCCTGCGAGGATCGAGGCCATCCGCAACGCCACGGCGACGATGAGCGCCGAGGAGGCGTACTACTGGTACTCAAAGTGTTCGTCTTCCACGTCGGGACGGCGAGCGACGAAGGCGTTTCGGGTGCTCCTCGCGCAGGAGTAAGGGGCGGGAATGAGCGACAAGCCGCGTGTCCTGATCGAGGACTGGTTGCCCATCGCGCAGATTGGTGCCGAGTCCCAACGGGAGCGGGGCGCGAGCAGTGCCCTGCCGCCCCTCTATTTCCTCCACGTCTGGTGGGCTCGGCGACCCCTCACCGTGAGCCGTGCGGCCATCCTCGGGAGCCTTCTACCCGCGTGGTCCGAGGACTGGCCGAAAGACTTGGCGAAGAAGTTCCGGACGCGGGATGCCTACCATGAGTGGTTCCTCAAGCTCATCGGCATCCTCGGCGATCCTGCGATGGTGCGGCGGGCGATCCTCCGCGCAAAGGACGAGAAGGAGGACCTCGGGCCGAATCCATACGGCTACAAGCGGGCGTTCACGTACAACCCGAATCCCGAGCAGATCGAGACCGTGCAGGCTCTCCTCCGCCACACCTGGGGCACGGTCGATCCTGCGGTTGCGGACTGCTTTGCCGGTGGCGGGTCGATTCCCTTCGAGTCGCTGCGGTACGGGTTCACCACCTACGCCAACGAGTTGAACCCCGTGGCCTCGGTGATCCTAAAGGCCACGCTGGACTACCCCGCTCGGTTCGGTAAACAGCTTCCTCCGCTGATCGCCAAGTACGGCAAGCTCTGGGCGGACGAGGTCGAGAAGCGGCTGGATCGGTACTTTCCCGTCGGCAAGAACGAGAGCATCCACGCCTACATCTGGGCTCGCACCGTGACCTGCCCGTACACAGGGAAGCCGATCCCGCTGTCGCCCAACTGGTGGCTTCTCAAGGGCGCGAACCCGGTTGCGGCCCAGCCCATATTCGGAGATGAGGAAGCGACTTTCCGTGTCGTCTGTGGCAAGAGCGCCTGCGAGAAAGCCAAGCCCGATGCAGGAACGATTAAGCAAGGCAACGCAGTAAGCCCCTGGGCGCACTACCAGGGGGTTGACGGCGATTACATCAAGGCTGAAGCTCGGGCGGGAAGGATGGGACAGCAGCTTTACGCAGTTGGGGTCAAGACGAGCAAGGGGCTTAGCTTTCGCCATCCAAACGAGGAAGATCGAGTTGCAGTTAAGAAAGCCGAAAGGGCGCTTGAAGAGAAGCTGCCGCGTTGGGATGCCGAGGCCCTTATCCCGAGAGAACCACGCCGCAGCGGGCGCGCCGATTGGGCAGCTACCATATATGGGGTGGCAGACTGGAGTGATACGTTCGCGCCGCGCCAGTTGCTTTCGATGGTGACATCTGTGGAGGTGCTACGAGAGGTTCGCCATGATCTTCTCGGAACGCTGGGGGAGGCCCTTGGTGGGGCAGTTGCAACATGTCTAGCTCTCGCGCTCGATAAGGCCGCTNNACACGCTTTTTCTCGTCACGATTTCGGGATGAAGTGGTCGTTTGCGGAGTTCGACGCTGCACACAATCTCGTGCCATGGTGCATAGATCAAGTAGGAGACGCCATCTCCGACATGGTTGGGCTTGCTACACCTGTCGAGCCTAGCATCTTCTTGACAGAATCCCGTGCGCGTCCCGCTGAGAGATTGCAGGTGACCGCGGGAAACGCGGCTAGTATTGGGAATATCGCAGATAGATCACTCACGACAATCGTCACGGACCCGCCTTACTACGACAACGTAAACTACGCTGACTGCTCGGACTTCTTCTACATCTGGCTCCGAAAGTCCCTGGGCGGCATCTACCCGGAATTGTTGAGCACTGTTCTCGTTCCGAAGGCTCGCGAGTTGATTGCGGAGCCTTTCCGACATGGTGGTAAAGCTGCGGCGCAAAAGTTCTTTGAAACCGGGCTGAACGACGTTTTCCGTC
>PMIZ01000344.1 GCA_003157225.1 Actinomycetota bacterium
GACGGCCGAGCCGCACACCAGCACACGCAGACCTATACGACCGCCGACCCGGTCCAGAAACGCCCGCAGAATACCAGGCAATGCGGGCGTCCCGGCCATCAATTCGGGGAACTCGTCCAAGATCAACAGCAGCGGCCGGTCTGCGGTCGCTGTGGCCAGGCTTTCCAGAGCGTCATCCCAGTTAGCGAACGGTCGCGACTCGAGGTCTCTCAACCCCCCGGCGACATAAGGACGAGCGGCCTGAGAGAGGAGCGCCAGTTCTTGGGCCGGCGGACGACCCGCCGCGGTGTAGAAGACGGTGGGCTNNCTTGCCCACACGGCGCCGTCCCCACAACAGTGCCATCTCCTCGCCAGACGAGGCCCACCACCGCTCAAGGGCGGCCAACTCCTCTTGCCGGTTGACGAAGCCGTTCATGGTCTCATCATAACTCACTCCACTGGTAAGTTACAGCATAGGTAAGTTACATGTCATGGTAGCTGCGGCGCGGCTCGTGATACTTGGAGATTGGCACCCGAGTCGGCCCCGCCTCATGTCGCTGCCCAGGTCCTACGCCGGCGCCGGGTAGTCTGGTGCAGGCCGATTCTCGCCTGGTCACTGTGCTCGGCGCCGATGATCTGGTGGTAGTCGAGACCGCGAGCGGGGAACGCGTCCAGGCTAAGCGAGGATGAATCTGCCTACGTGCCCCTTGGCGCCGCTCACCGCCTGTCCAATCCCGGAACCGAGCCGCTCGAGATCATCAAGGTGCAGTGGCGACAACCCGGGTGAGGACGACATCGTGCGGCTGGAGGATCGGTACGGGAGAACAGAGGGGTAAGTCTCGCCGTCAGCGGCATCAGGCGGCCTTGTAGGTACAGATGTCGACCAAGGACCCCGAAGCAGCGGCTTCTACAGCCATA
This sequence comes from Actinomycetota bacterium, assembly GCA_003157225.1. Next base: position 898 of record PMIZ01000344.1, read on the forward strand.
CAAAGCACCAGCTCAGTGGTGGCAGAGTCAAGGTACTCTTCCCCGCAATTGACACAGACCATCGCCGGGACACCGTTGACCACGAATGTCAGGCCATCGCGCTCGAGTGTCACTGTACTCGTGTCGGGCTGTGTCTCCCCCTTGCGGCACACGGAGCAGATCATTCGTTTCTCCTCCTGTACTCCTTGCCCCACCGGGCTGGATCGGGCTCATAGACTGTGATGACGATCAGCTCGTCATCTGACTTGTTCTCGGCGACCACCACGTGAATTGGCCTGGACGAGCACCATCCTAGCGAGTTGCTAGGAACTCAGCGACGGTCACGTCGGCGGCGCGTGATGTGGCTCCCCCGCTGGCGCGCGATCTCCCACCCGAGAGCCACGAAGATATGCACGACCTCCCGGCCGTTCAAAGCCGGAAGAGGCGGCATCTAGATGGCCACTTCGATCTGACGTGTCTCGACGGTGAGAGGAAGGCCCCGTTCGGCACGCACTTCCAGGCAAAGCACGATCGCTTCGCGGATGTTCCCGGCGGCCTCTTCCCTGGTCTCGCCTTGACTGACGCATCCGGGTATGGACGGGCATTCGGCCACCCACATCCCATCTTCGTCTCTGTCGACTGTCACAAGGAACTTCATTTGCGATCCTTATCCGCCGAACGCCCGATGATCACGCGTGCTATGTACCACATGCACGGCACCGACATGACAGGAATGCCGGGAGACCTCCATAGGCCTTGAGGTTGGAGACTGGCTGGCAGGGGCACCTCTGCGACTCCTTTGCCCCCTGGGTCAAAATCTGGTGCCGTCTGGACCAACCGGCGACGGAGCGCGGGGACTGAGTCTGAGCCCCGCCACCTAGAATCACGGGGCTGAATGCTGCCAACAAACCCGACACTGACCTCGGCTGAGTCTTTGCACTTGTCAAAGACCTCGCAGCCCGGTGGGCGCTCCGCGTCGACCGGCGGGCTTGGCGACCCGAGACAGCCCGCGCCCCCAGCCGCAGCTGCCTGCGACCAAGGTTGCAGGCGGTCATCCGTTGTCGCCGATAGCATTCGGCGTCCTGAGCATCGCGTGGCGTCCGAATGGGAGGGCGTGCAGTTGACAGCCCATAACGTCATCCGTTATAGTGACCGGAGCAGACGTGATCAAGAGCTTTCGCGACCGCGAGACTGAAAAGATCTGGCAGGGGCGCTTCTCGACTGTTTTTCCTGGCCAGATTCAGCGCGTTGCTCGACGGAAGTTGCGCATGCTGAACAACGCGCAGCTGCTGGTGGATCTTGTGGCACCGCCGGGGAATGCGCTTGAGTCGCTTGTTGGAGATCGCGCCGGGCAGCACAGCATCCGCATCAAGACCAGTGGCGCGTCTGTTTCACTTGGAGGAATAGCGACGCGTTCGAGGTCGAGATCGTCGACTACCACTGAGAGACCAAATGAACGAATTGATAGCCAACATCCACCCGGGCGAGATCCTCCGTGAGGAGTTCCTGGAGCCTCTCGGCATCAGCCAGAATCGCCTGGCTCGGGAGATCGGCGTCCCGCCGCGGCGCATCAACGAGATTGTTCTCGAGAAGCGGGCGATCACCGCCGACACGGCCCTGCGACTCGCCCTCTATTTCGGAACGACCGCGGGCTTCTGGATGGGTCTGCAAACCGACTACGATCTCGAACGCGCGAGGCGCTTGCTCGGAGACCAACTCGGAGAGAGAATCCGGCCGCACGCGGCGTGAAGATTGGCGACCATCGGCCTTCCGGGCCCGCGGCCTCGAGTCTGCCCCTCTTCTGGCCCACAGTTACGAGCGGATCATCAAGAAGCCGGGAGGCCCAGCCTTGCGCCTGCTTACGATCGTCGAAACGAAGGGACCTCAGGCCATCGCGTAGCGCGGCAAGCACAGAACCGTGTCTCTGCCTCAGCCCTGGCCTCCGCCCCCGCGTGCAGTATCATGACCCGCGGTACGCTTGAGAGGTGTAGGCGCTTCTCCGTGCAGACGACCATCGCGAGTCTATCCGGCAAAATGAGGACGGCCAACGCAACCTTTGGCCGGGTTTGGCAGATAGCCGCGCATATCGAGTCGTGCTAATCTCACTGTCGCACTGCGAAAGTAGTTGCCCCGCCCGCCGGGTGTCCAAGGAGGAATACATGGGCAGAGTACGGACACATGGCCTCAAGGCCCTGCTGGGCACCGGATTTGTCGCACTGCTGGTCTTGCTCATACCCGCGTCGGCGCTTGCCTTCGATGACGTCCCCCCGGGCCACCAATACTTCGGCGCGATCTCCGACCTCTCGGGTCGGGGCATCATCAGCGGTTTCACTGCCACCACGTTCGGCCCCGGTGAGCCGGTCACCCGTCAGCAGTTCGCCAAGATGATCGTGCTTACCCTGGATATCCCGGTTTCGGAATCCCTCACCAGCCCCTTCAAGGACGTCGCGCACAAGCCCGGGGAACTCTATCCCTATTACTACGTGGCGGCGGCTGCCAACCGCGGCATCACCACCGGCGTTACCGCCACCCTGTTCAAACCATACGACAACATCACCCGAGCTCAGGTGATCACTATGGTGGTAAGAGCGGTTGACGCGCTCTATCCCGGCACCCTGAAGTCTCCTGAGCCCGGCTTTGTTGCCAGTTGGGGCAACTTCAGCGCGCAGCATGCGGCCAACGCGGCCACAGCCGAGGCCAATGGGCTCCTAGCGGGCCTCGCTCCCACCGGAACCGCGCTGTCGTCGCTCAACCCGCTCGGCTTCATGCCCCGGGGGGAGGTGGCCCAGGTGCTGCACAACCTGCTTGAGTTGCTGGGCGACGCGATCGCCCCGCCCGTGGAGCCGCCACTGCCGCCGGTCACTCCGCCCGAGCCGCCGCCGGTTCCTCCTACGCCTCCGAGTCTGGGAACCCAGGTTCCGGCCAGCGCGCGAAG
>PMIZ01000257.1 GCA_003157225.1 Actinomycetota bacterium
GCCGAGGCGGTCATGCTCGGCCAGCCGTACGCCATGCTGGTGCCCCGGGTGGTGGGCGTCCGCCTCGCCGGCGAGTTGCGGCCCAACGCGACGGCTACCGATCTGGTGCTCACTGTCACCGAGTTGCTGCGCGGCATCGGGGTCGTCAACCAGTTTGTGGAATACTTCGGCCCGGGCGCCGGGGCCCTCACTGTGGCCGACAGGGCCACCGTCGCCAACATGAGCCCCGAGTATGGCGCCACCTGCGGCTTCTTCCCGGTAGACGAGGAGACGATTGCCTACCTGAGGCAGACCGGACGACCGGACGAGCTGTGCAGCCGGGTACAGAGCTACTGCGAAGAGCAGGCCTTGTTCCGGGAACAAGGATCCCCGGATCCCGACTACTCGCGGGTGGTGGATCTCGATCTGGACGACGTACGCCCCAGCCTCGCCGGTCCGCGGCGCCCCCAAGACCGCGTCCCACTCGAGGACATGGCCCGGAGATTCCACCAGGATTTGCCTGCTATGGCGCAGGGACGGGAGGAGACGGCCAAGGCCAAAGTGGAACTTCACGGCAAGCGGCAGACCGTGAAGGACGGCGACGTGGTGATCGCTTCCATCACGAGCTGCACCAGTACTTCCAATCCCGCCCTCATGCTCGCTGCTGGGCTGCTCGCCCGGAATGCGGTGGGCCTGGGTCTCGCGCCGAAGGCAGGGGTGCGCGCGAGCTTGGCCCCAGGATCGCGGGCGGTCACGGCCTATCTTGACGAAGCAGGCCTGCTTGAGCCACTGGCAGCGCTCGGGTTCGCGGTGGTTGGGTACGGGTGCGCCACCTGCATCGGCAACAGCGGGCCGTTGCCGCCGGAACTCGAGCAGGCTGTCAAGGACGAACAACTGGTGGTGGCCGCAGTGCTGAGCGGCAACCGCAACTTCGAGGCGCGCATCCACCCTGCGGTGCGGGCAAACTACCTCGCGTCGCCGCCCCTCGTGGTGGCGTACGCGCTGTCCGGGACCATCGACATCGATCTCAGCAAGGAGCCGCTGGGGACCCGGGCAGACGGTCGCCCTATCTACCTGCGTGACCTCTGGCCGTCGACCGAGGAGGTTCTCACGCTCCTTCAGACCGCCTTGCGGCCGGAGCTGCTCGTCTCTGCGTACGCCGCCGCTCTTCAGGGGACGGAGGCCTGGAGGCTCATGCCCGTGCCCCACGGTGGGCTCTATTCCTGGGATTCTGCCTCCACCTACGTGCGCGAGCCGCCGTTCTTCGAGAGCTTCGAGCTCCAGGCCGAGCCGAAGCGGGTGATCACGGGCGCGAGGATCCTCGCCTTGCTCGGCGACAGCGTCACCACCGACCACATCTCCCCGGCCGGCTCCATCGCGATGAGCAGTCCGGCGGGGCGGTATCTCTGCCAGGAGGGAGTCGATCCGGCCGACTTCAACAGCTACGGGGCGCGGAGAGGCAATCACGAGGTGCTGATGCGGGGGACCTTCGCCAACGTACGCCTGCGCAACCGCATGGCGGATGGCCGAGAAGGCGGGTGGACCACCCACTACCCATCGGGGCAGCTGCTCTCGATCTTCGACGCGGCCATGCGCTACCGGGCCGAAGCGACGCCGCTGGTGATCTTCGCCGGCAAGGAGTACGGCACTGGCAGCTCGCGGGACTGGGCGGCGAAAGGGCCTGCGCTTCTCGGCGTGCGTGCGGTGATCGCGGAGAGTTTCGAGCGCATCCACCGCAGCAACCTGGTGGGCATGGGAGTGCTGCCGCTTGAGCTACCGGCTGGCGTGACGGTGGAGAGCCTGGAGTTGGATGGTTCCGAGCTGGTGGACATCGAGGGGATTGGTGACGCGGGCGGTCTGGTTCCCGGTGGCGCCGTGACAGTGCGGGTCCGCCGGGCGACGAGCGGTGCCGATGGGCTAACCCCGCCGGGCCGGGCGCAAGAGCTTACCATCGGGTGTCGTGCGCGCCTCGATTCGAGAGTGGACGTGGATTACTTCGAGCACGGGGGCGTGCTGCCCCGCGTGCTTCGCCTGAAGTTGGTCGGGTAGCCGGGCGGCTCAGCCCTTGTGGCCGTCCGTCAGAACACCACCGGGTCGGCGAGCAGCCGGTCGACGGAAATGGCGCCACGCACCGAGTTGCCCACCATGATCTCGTCGGCCGTCGCCAGCTCCTCCAGCGTGAGCGAACGCTCTTCGGCCCCAGACTCCTCGAGGAAGATGGCTCGCCAGATGCCCGGAAGCAGTCCGTCCGCGACGGGTGGCGTGACCCACCGATCGGCGAAGCGGGCGAAGATGTTGGTGATGGCCCCTTCGGTGACCCGGTCAAGCCGGTTGAGGAACAGGGCGTCGAAGCAGCCTGCCTGCACCGCCCGTCTGCGCTCGCGGTTGTAGAAGCCCCGCACCCCGGTCTTGTGCCGCAAAAGGAGATCGTCGGGGTCGGTGCGGAAGGGAGACACCAGGAGGCTGACTGGTTCCCGCTCGGGGCGGGCGCCGGTCGCCTGGGCGCCCGCCGCTCCCGGGGCACTCCTCGTGGACATGCTGAAGCGCCCGTCGGGGGCCAGGTCGATGTGGACCACCAGCGCGTCCGGAGCGAGCCGCCCCTCGCAGACCAGCAAGTTCCTCAGCGTCTCCAGGTCGAACGCGAAGCCCAAAGTGCGCGCCGACGCGCCCATGCGGTCGAGGTGCTCCTCCAAGAAGGCGTAGCGAGCGAGGATGGCCGCGTCGCTCATGGTGAGGGACGAGCTCAGGCCGAGCACGCCATCACTGCACTCCACCGTCGCGTCCCAGTCGCGGGCCAGCAGGAGGATGGTCTCGAACAGGCGGTCGCCGTCGGCGCCGTGCTCATGCGGGTCGAGTCTCGGCCTGCGGTCGGGCCTCCAGGGCGACCCCTTGGGCGGAGTGGCGAAGGCCGCCTTGGCCAGGGTTTCGTCGTATTCCGCAGCCGATTCCGCGTCCCACACCACTCCGGAACCAGTCCCCAACTTGCACGCCCCCTGCTTGTGGATGATCGTGCGGATGGCGATGTTGCCGGTGAAGTCCCCGCCGGGGCAGAAGAGCGCCACGGTGCCTGTGTAGACCTCGCGCGGTTCGGTCTCGAGCTCCGCGATGAGCTCCATGGTGTGGTGCTTCGGGGCGCCGGTGATGGAGGCGCCGGGGAAGACGGACCGCATGATGTTCGCAAGACTCGAGCCGGGCTGGAGTTCCCCCGTAACGGTGCTGACCATCTGCCACACGGTGCGATACGGCTCGACGGCGTACAGCGTCGGCACCCGAATGCTGCCGGCCCGGCACACACGGCCGAGGTCGTTGCGAACCATGTCGACGATCATGAGGTTCTCGGCCCGCTCCTTCTCCGTCTCGGCCAGCTCGTAGGCCAGGGCCACATCCGCGGCGTGGGTGGCGCCCCGGGGCCGCGTGCCCTTCATCGGCCGGCTTTCGAGCCGGTCGCCGGTGCGGCGCAGGAACATCTCGGGTGAGAGGCTGATGACTTGCACGTCGCCCAAGTCGAGGTAGGCGGCGTACGGCACGGACTGGCGGACGACCAGAGCCAAGAAGTAGTCGAGCGGGTCGATGACTCCGCCCGTCAGCTCGTAGCGGCCGCGGACGGTGTAGTTCACTTGGTAGGTATCGCCGGCGGCTATGTACTCGTGCACTCTGTCGATGGCCTGTGCATATCCGTCCCGGTCCACGCTCAGACGGGGCGCGACTCCATCGAGCGATCGCTGCACGGCCCCGACCTCCATCGCGTCCAGCAAGCCGCGCCACTCGTGCGCCGGCAGCACAGTGACCGATTCCTCGGGATAGACCGCTACCCACGCCAGTGGAAGCGCATCGGGGGCGGGGGTCCGCACGGCTAGGTCGAAAGCCGCTCCTGCTTCGTAGCCAAGATAGCCAGCGACGTACCGGCCCTGCCGTTGCTCTCTCTCGATCTCGTTAAGTAGCGGGCGGATCTCGTCGGGGTCTTCAGCCACGAGGGTTCGGCACGGCTGGCAAAGGATGACCGCCTCGTCTCCAGCGCAGGTTCCTCCGTGGGTTCCTCGGGCCAACCAGGCGCCTCCGCCGGCGAAGATGGCGGTGCCGGCCCCGCGGGGCAGGTTCGAGGCCGCCGGACCGTCACCCGGGTCGCGTTCGGGCCGCGGGGCAGCCATCACGTAGCGTAGCCGGCGAACCCCTCGACGAGGATCTGCGGCTCCGGAATCTCCAGTTGCCGTACCACCTTCCACATGGCGTCGATCATTGCCGGCGGCCCGACCATGTAGAACTCGAAAGAGCGCGGATCGGCAAGCTCGGCTCGGACCAGGTCGGCGGTGATGAAGCCTGAGTAGCCCTTCCAACCCTCGCTGGGCTTGGTGATCACATGCACCACCCGCAAGCCGGGGATCCTCTGACTGAATGCCTCGAGGTCGTCCCCATAGAGGATGCCGTCATCGGTCATCGATCCGTACAAGAGCACAAGTTCTTGCCCGTCTATCCTGCCGGCTCCGTTGGTGTCGACGAGGTACTTGAGCATGCTCCGCACGGGAGTGAGTCCGATACCGCCGGTAAGGAAGCAGATCCTCGGAGCCTGGGGTTTGAAGAGGAACCCACCATAGGGTCCCTCCATCTGCGTCTCGGCTCCTATGGGGAGCGAGTCCAGCGCATTCTTGAAAGGCGAACCGGTGAGCCGGGTGGTCAGCTCTGTCACCTGTTCGGTGGGGGAGTCCGCGTGGCTGAAGTGGTGCGTCAGCGGGCCGCCGGGGGAGGGGACGGTGATGGAGAAAAACTGCCCGGCCTTGAACGTGTACTCGGGCGGTCGGGAGATCAGGTAGCTGGAGGTGTCGGCGAGGCGAGGGATCTTCTCCAGGAGTGTGCCGGTGAAGGTCATAGGTGCCATCGGTGTCGACCTCCTGTACAGGTGGAGCTGGTGATCGCAAGATAGAATAGCAGCCACATCCGACCTGGAGTGTGATGGCGCGCATGGATTTCCAGAGACCCTCGGCGGTAGCGGCGGTTCGTTGCACCAGCTATGAGATCGACGCCGTGCGCGCGGCCCTGCGAGACATGCTGGCTCCGCTGGGAGGGATGGCCGCGTTCGTCAAGCCTGGTGAGCGCATCGCGCTCAAGCCCAATCTCCTAACTCCCGCCGCTCCCGAGCGCGCCGTGATCACCCATCCGGCGGTCATCGGCGCCGTGGCCCTCGAGGTACGTGAAGCTGGGGCCTTTCCGGTGCTGGTGGAGAGTCCCGGGACCGGCATAGCCCACGTGGCGCCGGTGCTCGAACGCGCCTTTCGCCGCTGCGGCTATGCCGACGCCGCCGAGCGGTACGGTTTCGAGCTCAACCTGGACACCAGTTGGGAACGCGTTTCATGCCCGGACGCCGTCTGGGGGAAGAGGATGGAGATCATGGCTCCCATCCTGAGTGCCGACGGGGTCATCAACCTGCCCAAGCTGAAGACCCACTGCTTCATGATCGTCACCGGAGCGACCAAGAACCTCTTTGGCGTGGTTCCCGGGCTCAACAAGGCGGCCTATCACGCCAAACTGGGCGACAGGCGGCGGTTCGCCGACATGCTGCTGGACCTGGCCTACTTCGTCAAGCCCAGGCTCAACGTGGTCGACGGCATCCTGGCCCTCGAGGGCGATGGACCGGGCATGGCGGGTTCGCCGCGACCGCTGGGAGTGCTGCTTGCCGGCGCCGACCCGGTGGCGGTGGACGTGGCTTGCTGCCGCATCACCGGGATCGATTGCGCGGCGGTCCCGGTCCTGGTGGCGGCCGCAGAGCGGGGGTTGTGGGGCGGAAGACCCGAAGATATCGACACTCTCGGCGTGCCGGTCGGCGAGCTGGCGGTTGACGACTTTCGGATGCCGTCTCCCTACACCGGCATGGGGGTGGGCAACTTCGGCCGTCTCGACGAGCCGATCAGACGGGTGCTGCGGCGTTTCAACCGCATGCCCAGACCCAAGGTGGGGCGGTGCACGGTGTGTGGGGCGTGCGAGCAGGCCTGCCCCGGAAGAGCCATCACCATCGACAAGAAAGCGAAGGTCGCCAAAGTGAACGATTCGCTCTGCATTCGCTGCTACTGCTGCCACGAGGTCTGCCCCGAGGCGGCCATCGATTTGGAGTTCGCAGGCATCGGACGGGTGATGCGGCGGCTGGGGTTCGTCAAGTGAGCGGCGGAGCGGCAGACAAAGCCGGCGCGGTGCCGCTCGTGAGTGGCACGGCGGCCGGTGGCATGGGAGGGCCGGTGGCAGGCGTGTCGCGCGGCCCTATCCGGCTCGCCGCCTTCGATCTCGACGGCGTGATCTGGCGGGGCCAGGAGATACTGCCTGGGGCCCAAGAGGCTCTGGCCGACGTGCTGCGCCGCGGTCTCGACCTGCGGTACGTCACCAACAACTCGACCGCTCATCGCGAGGCGGTGTCGGAGCGGCTGGCCGCCGCCGGCTTGCCGGCCGGCGCCGGCCGCGTGCTTACCTCCGCCTTCGTGGCGGCGTGGTGGCTAAAGGGACAGCTGCCCGCGGGAGCGCGGGTGATGGTGCTGGGCGAGGAGGGCCTGCTGCGCGAGATCCAGGACGCCGGTCTTGACGCCTACTACGCCAAAGAGGCTAAGCTTGGCGACGCCGTTCCGGCCGCTGTCGTGGTCGGCATGGACCGGTCCTTCTGCTACGACACCGTGGCCGCCGCCCAATGGGCCATCAAGGGAGGCGCCTTGTTCCTCGCCACCAACCGGGATGCCACCTTCCCGATCCCCGGGGGACTCAAGCCCGGGGCGGGTGCTGTTGTCGCAGCCGTGGCGGCGGCGGCCGAACTGGAGCCGCTGTTGATGGGCAAGCCGGCGCCGGCGCTGGCCGAGACCCTCGCCGCTGTCACCGGCATCTCAGCGGCTCAGACCTTGTTCGTAGGTGACAGACTGGGCACCGACATCGTCATGGGCGCCAACGCGGGCATGCTCACCGCCCTGGTCCTGACAGGCATCAGTACCGAAGATGATCTGCGAGAAGCCACGGCGGCAGGCACGAGGCCGTTGCCCGACCATGTGCTCGGCGATCTGCGCGAGCTGCCAGCACTCCTTGACGGGCTGGCCAGCATCTCCTAGTGGCCCGCGGGAGCGGCGGGGTTTCTCCCGTCGCGCAATAGGGTGGGCCGCCTCGCGGCGCCCTTCTGACTCGCTTGTGAGCCGTCTCGCGCAGTTGCGCTTGGCGGACGCTTGACAGCGACGCTCCCACTGTGGTTTAGTATTCCTATCGGAATGATGTAGTTTTGCGACTCAGGAAGCCGAACCATGGTGCTGTCCCAGAAATCTCAGTATGCGGTGCGGGCGGTCTTCGAACTGGCCAAGCGACATGGGTCGGGTCCCATGCCGGCCGGCCGCGTGGCTGAGGCGCAGTACATACCTGTTCGCTTCCTCGAGAACATCCTGAGCGAACTCCGTCAAGCGGGTATCGTCGAGTCGGTGCGTGGCAAAGAGGGGGGCTATCGTTTGAGTCGAGCGCCTCGGCGGCTGACTGTGGGGGAGGTCATCCGTTTGGTGCAGGGGCCTCTGACCGCGGTGGACTGTGCTGCTGAGTGCCCGCTCCGTCCTGGCTGCGTGCTTCTTCCGGTGTGGGACAAGGCGCACCGTGCCATGATGGACGTGTTTGAGAGTACGACCTTCAAAGACCTGGTGGACACGGAACAAGCGACCAGTGAACGCGAAGTCATCAACTACGCGATCTAGCGCCCAAGCCTTTGTCCTCTGGCAGCCTCCCCTGCGCCGGGGAGCCTACACGAGGGGCTGGCTGTTCGGCTCGGCGACCTGGCGAATGCCGGGGCGCCCGGCGCCGCGAAGCGCGGCCGGGCGCAGCGTCACCCGTTCATGTCTCGCTCTTACATACTAAGGGAGCATCTTGATGACCGACTTCACTCTCGATAACTTCAGCCCCGACACGCTGGCCCTGCACGCCGGCCACACGCCCGACCAGGACACGCTTTCCCGGGCGGTTCCGATCTACCAGACGACGAGCTACGTGTTCCGGGACGCCGAGCACGCGGCCGGGCTGTTCGGCCTCAAGGAGTTCGGCAAC
>PMIZ01000275.1 GCA_003157225.1 Actinomycetota bacterium
TATCACTGTCGCCGCACCGGCCGACCATGCCAACGACGGCCTGCACACCTTCGTCTACCGCTCCGCCGACAACGCCGGCAACGTCGAGACCCCCCACAGCTGTCAGGTTATGATCAATACCAAACAAGTGAAGCCGCCCGCCCCCACGTTTAGCGACGTGGGCCCGACGACACTTTACTCTGTGGCCATCGCCGACCTCTCTAGCCGCGGCATAGTGTCTGGCTTTCCCGACGGCACCTTCCGTCCCGACGATCTGGTTTCCCGCCAGCAGTTCGCCAAGATGGTCGTGCTCACCTGCGGCTATCCGGTCTCGGAGAACGACATCTGCCGCTTCACCGACGTGCAGAGGAGCGGCGCCGCCACTCTCTACCCCGACAACTATGTGGCCGTGTGCGCCGCCAGGGGCATTGCAGTCGGCAAGACGGCGACCACCTTCGACCCCTATAGCGACATCACCCGGTACCAGGTGATAACGATGCTCGTGCGGGCGGCTGATGACCTGGATCCCCGCCTTCTGGTCGCTCCTCCCTCGGGCTGGATCGGAAACGCCGCCTGGGCCGGTGACGTCACCCATGGTGCCAGTGCGGCCCTGGCCGAATACAACGGCCTGCTCGCCGGTCTCGACCTGTCCGCCCTGAACCCCGCCGGGAACATGAATCGGGGCGAGGTAGCCCAAGTGCTCTACAACCTACTCGGCAAGCTCGGGACCATCCCGGGCTCGACCACGACGACGATCGTTCCGACCACCACGACCTCGTTGACCACCCCGGCAATGCCCGAGGCGTTCGAGAATCTGGGCGGGGTCATCACGTCCGCTCCGGCGGCGTGCTCGCAAGCGAGCGGGCTACTGGACGTGTTCGCGCGGGGCACGAACGGCGCCCTGCTGCACAAGTCGTGGGATGGTAGCTCTTGGTCCGAGTGGGAGGATCTAGGCGGCGAGATGAAGCTTGGATCCGATCCGGCCGCCGCTTCTTCAGGCCCAGGCCGCCTCGACGTATTGATACGCGGCACCGATGACGCCCTCTGGCACAAGTGGTGGAATGGCGCGATCTGGTCCGACTGGGAGGCTCTTGGCGGCATCCTCGCCTCAAGCCCGGCCGCGACCTATCAGGAGGACTGGAGCGGCCGGCACTGGCTCGACGTGTACGTGCTCGGCCCGGACGATCAGCTCCAGCACAGGATCCTCGACGGGGACGTCTGGAAGCCGTGGACGCCTGTCGATCTGACCGGCTTGACCCTCAAGCCCGGCTCCTCTCCCGCGGTCGTTTCCTGGGGCGCCATGCGCATCGATCTGTTCGCCTGCGGCACCGGTGACGTCCTATGGCACGCCTACTTGCCCCCCGGAGGCCCCTGGTCGGCTCCGCAGATGTTCACCGGGCAATCCACTTCCAGTCCCAGCGCTTCCACCTGGGGATCCTGGGCGGAAGACCGTCTCGACCTGTTTGTTCGAGGAGCGGACCACGGCCTCTGGCACAGGTTCCTCGTCAGCGGTCTCTGGTCTGACTGGGAGAACATGGAGGTCGGAACCGTCGCGTCGGCTCCCGCCGCGGTCTCCTGGGGTCTCGACCGCATCGACGTGTTCGTGCGCGGCACAGACAACGCTCTCTGGCACAGGGCCTGGACCGGCTCGCGTTGGGAACCGTGAGTGAGTCCGAGGGCGGCCGGGGCGCCCGAAGTAGTTCTTGACGTTCGCTCCCCTGCCCGGGTTGACGAGCCGCCGGTCAACCTATACAGTTTCCCACCGATGAACGCCCACCCTCCAGCAGACGAATGGCGCGCTCTGGCAGCCGAGGTCTCTTCCCTCTACGAGCGCGGAGACTATGAGCAGGCGCTCAGCGTGGCCGAGAGGGCCCTGGAAAGCGTCGAGGCAGCCCTGGGGGCCGAGCATCGGGAGGTGGCGACCATCCTGGGCGATCTGGGCGTCCTCCACGACACCCGCGGGCGATACCTCACCGCCGAGCCCCTTTACGAGAGGTCGCTGGCCATTCGGGAGAAGACCCTCTCACTCGACCATCTCGATCTCGTGCTCAGTCTCGAGAACCTTGCCCGGGCCTACTATGCTCGCTACCGCTATCCGGAGAGCGAGGACCTGTGCCGCCACGCCCTGCTGATCAAGGAGAGGGTGTTCGGCCCCGATCACGCGGCTGTGGCAGACGCTTTGGACGATCTCGCCGAGGTGCGCTCCGCACAAGGCAGGCACGAGGAAGCGAGGTCGGTCTATGCGAGGGCACGGCACATTCGGGAGAAGGCATTCGGTCCCCAGCATCCTCTCGTGGCCCGAAGTCTAGACAGCCTAGCCGCTCTCGAAGCCGCGCAGGCGAATCACGCCGAGGCGGAGACGCTCCACCAGCGAGCTATCAGCATCTGGGAGGCGTCGCCTGGTCCTCATGATCTCGACCTTGCCATAGGCCTGCGCAATTTCGCGGCTTTCTACGATGCACAGGGCCGGCATGAGTCGGCGCAGCTTCTTCACCAGCGTACTCTCGACCTCCTCGAGAAGAGCGTCGGCCCCGAACACCCGGAGGTGGCCACAAGCCTGAACTACCTCGCGGGCTCGCTACGCGCTGTGGACGATCTCGCAAAGGCTCAGGCGCTCTACGAACGCGCTCTCGCCATCAGGGAAAAGACGCTCGGGCTCGAGCATCCCCTCGTGGCGGCCACTGCGAGCGATCTGGGAGTGCTCGAAAGCTCCCAGGGCCGCTACGACCGGGCCGAGGCGCTCCACTCCAAAGCCCTCTCCATCCGGGAGAACGCGCTAGGCCCGGAGCATCCCGACGTGGCCGCCAGCCTTGCCAACCTGGCCGATGTGCACCGAGCCCAAGACCAGTACGCGCAGGCTGGACCGCTCTACGAGCGCGCGCTGGCCATCTGGGAGAAGGCGCTCGGCCCCGATCACCCTCATACCAAAATCGCAAGAGAGAATCTTGCGGCGCTTCGACAAGCGGCGGAAGGCGGAGCGCAGGCGCATCCGAAGACCGGGCGGAACGATCCCTGTCCTTGCGGCTCCGGCAAGAAGTACAAGCAGTGTCATGGAGCGCTGCATTGATTTGCGGCGGGGCACCGCGAGGCGTTCGCCTATGCCTATTTTGGGGCGCCTTCGTCGATGCCGGGAGTTGAGTTCGCACTAACCCGCGCGGCGGTGCGCGGCCGACTGAAGGTCTCTAATGACACCGGCCGCAATTGGATCACGCGCGGCATCTTCCCGGCGGAGAAGATCGAGACCGGCGAGGTTGGGATTTAGGCGTGGGCTAGCTTTTTCCGTCATCGAGAAAGCTCATGATCAAGCGGATCATACTATCCTTCTGGCCGGGATCGCTTTCGGCGATAAGGAGAGCGAGGGCGACAAGCGCGCGGTCATCGAAACGCGGCCTTCCGTCAGGACCGATGAGGCGCTTGTTTTTGTCGAGATAGTGCAGGAAGAGCAGGCTTCCGATGCGTTTATTGCCGTCGCTGAAAGGGTGGTCTTTGATTACGAAATAGAGCAGATGCGCGGCTCTGGTCTCAATGTTGGGATAAAGCGCCGTTCCGCCAAACGTCTGCTCGATTGCGCCGAGAAGGCCTGCAAGGCCGTCGCCGCGGGGCTCGCCAAATAAGGCGGAGGCCTCGCCCTTGGCGGCAAGGGCTTTCTTGAATTTGGCGATCTGCTGATTAGCCTGCGCGAGCGTTAAGCGCGCCATTTTGCCGGCCGGGCTTAAGGGTGCGGGCGGCAGGCGGTTTTCGTCATATTGCAGAAGCAGCCGCCAGGATCGGGTGTAATGCTCCACGAGGTCGAGCAGGGCCCGGCCTTCGTCGCCGATGAGGCCGTGGACGTTGAGCGTCCGGCCGAGCAGGCGGACGGTTTCTTCCACCTCGGCTAACCCCTTATGTTGCAGCCGCGTCTTGTTGACAGTGAAGCCCTTAACGAGGTGCTCGCGCAGCGTATTGGTGGCCCAGATGCGGAATTGCGTGCCGCGCTTGGAATTGACGCGATAGCCGACGCCGATGATGGCATCGAGATTATAATGTCTGAGGCGGCGGCGGACGCTCCGGCGGCCTTCCTGCTGAACTACCGAGTAATCCTCGACAGTTGCCGCCTCGACAAGCTCCTCGCCGTCATAGATATTTTTTAGGTGAAGGCTGATGTTATCGATTGAGGTATCGAATAGCTCTGCCATTTGCCGCTGGGTGAGCCAGACGGTTTCGGCGGCGATGCGCACGTCGATCTGCATCGATCCATCGGCGGCGATGTAAAGCGCTATTTCGTTTTGATTTTTCTCTTCAGCCATGATCGAGCCCCCCGCGACTCCGGCGGCAAGTCTAAGCAAAGCCTCGATGAAAGGCGATAGCTTCGGAAAAGAGAAGCTTGTGGTCTGGAAACATGCAGAGCAAGACGATGTTGCCGCGGCGCTATCTGTCGCGCTGCGGCGAAGGAGGAAACGCGGCTACGTTGAGCGCACAGACTTGACGGCGGGAAAGGCCGTGTGCGTAGCTTAGGCCGTGTTCCATGTTGGTCGAGTTTGTTCAGGGGAAACCGAATGTCTGAAGATGGCGTGATTTTCCTTCCAGAGAATGTGGTTCAAGACCTGGCGGGCCGGAGACTGCCCCAAGGCGGCACTCCCATGGAATTTGAGTATTGCGGCAAGCGCTACCGCGCCCGCCAGTGCGATCCGTCGCAGCTTGAAGGGG
>PMIZ01000464.1 GCA_003157225.1 Actinomycetota bacterium
TACGGTCAGGTGGAGCGTCCCTTCGATCTCTGCCGTCTGGCCGAGGCGGCTGGGTCAAGCTTTGTGGCTCGGGGGACGGCCGGACACATCCGGCAGATGGAGACGCTGATACGCAAGGGCATGGAACACCGTGGTTTCTCCTTCATCGAGGCCGTGGTGCCCTGTCCGACGGAATATGGACGACGGAACGGCACGTCCAATGTGGTCAAGATGCTGGAGGACGAGCGAGCCCGCTCCGTCTCGAGAACCGCCGCGGCCAAGCTTGCGCCGGAAGACCTTGCCTGCAAGATCGTGACTGGCGTTCTCTTCGAGGACAAGGCAGCTCCCGAATTCCAGGCTGCGTATGCTGCCTCGGCCCGTGCTCAGACCAAGGCGCCCGGCAAACCGTCCCTCGAGGAAGAGAAGTGACGGCCGCGCCGGCGTTGCCCCCCGAGTCCACAGGTACTGTGCCGGCCGCGGGCGACTCGCCTGCCCCGGCGCGCTCGGGCCTGCTGGCCAAGCGCGACTTCGTCGAGGTGCGCTTTGGCGGCAGTGGCGGCCAGGGAGTGCTGCTGATGGGCTTCATCCTCGCGGTGGCGGCCAACCGAGACCACCGCATTGTGGTGCAGACCGAGTCCTACGGGCCCGAAGCGCGCGGGGGCTTCAGCCGCAGCGACGTGATCATCTCCGACCAACCCATCGACTATCCCAAGCTGGACCAAGCCGATCTGCTGGTCGCGCTTTCTCTAGACTCCGTGAACGGGTATCTGAAGAGCCTGCGCCGCGACGGCGTGCTCATCTACGACTCGGGCAAGATCCCGACGCCGCCGGTGTTCGGCGGCACCAGCATCGGCATTCCGTTCAGCCGCTTGGCGAAGGGAGAGATCGGGCGGGTGCAGACCACCAACGTCCTCGCCCTAGGCGCCGTCGTGGGGCTTACCGGCATCGTGTCGGTGGAATCCATCCGCGGGGCCGTCATCGAGGCAGTCCCGGCAGGCACCGAGGAGATCAACGCCAGGGCGCTAGCGAGGGGGCTGGCTGTGGACCCGCAGGAGTTCTCAACAGCGGCTAGGTAGCCGTGCAGGAGAGCTCCCGCGACCGACCGACTCGAGGCAGCCTACCTACGGAGTCGGTACGGTAGACTCTTCACTCATGGTGGACACCGCGCAGAGAACGCCCCTACCGAAGCATCGCGCGCGAGGTATCCGGCGCGTGCTCTGGGTCGTACTCGGCCTCAATATCCTCGTGGCGTTGGCCAAGCTCCTGTACGGTCTCTCCAGCCATTCCGTGGCCATGCAGGCGGACGGCATCAGTTCGTTCTTCGACGGCGCCTCGAATGTCGTGGGTCTCATCGGCATGTGGTTCGCGTCTCGTCCCGCCGATCGAGGCCACCCCTACGGACACGGCAAGTTCGAGACCTTCACCGCCGCGGCTATCGCCGTCATGCTGGGCATTGCCTGCTACACCGTCGCCCGGGGGGCCATCCACAACCTCCAGGGCCAAGGTGACGCCCGGGTCACAGTGGCCTCGTTCGCGATCATGATCGGCACGCTCGCCGTGAATCTCGGAGTAACGACCTGGGAATCCCGGGCCGGCCGCCGGCTGGGCAGCGAGGTCCTCAAGGCCGATGCGCGCCACACCCTGAGTGACGTGCTTGTCAGTACAGGGGTGATCGTCAGCCTGGTCCTGGTCAAACTCGGATTCGAGAAGGCCGACGGCGTGCTTGCCCTGTTGGTGGCAGTTGCCATCGCCTACACGGCGTTCACCATCCTGCGGGGCGTCGGGCGTACACTGAGCGACGCCGTTCGGCTGCCGGTGGCCGAGGTCGTGGCCGCCGCCGCCGGCATCGAGGGCGTAGTTGAGTGTCACTCGGTGCGAACGCGCGGATCGGAGAACGCGGTCTCCGTGGATCTTCATCTCTTGGTGGCTCCCGACAGTACTGTCGAGCTAGGCCACACGATCGCTGAGCAGGTAGAGGCCGAAATACGTGCCCGGTTTGCCCAGGTGACCGATGTCGTGGTGCACGTAGAGCCGGCTGAGCCAGCTGGGACCGCCACGCCGACGAGCTGAAGTCGCACGTTGGCCGGCCGCGCGGGGCGGTGGCGCCGGTCCTAGACTCGGCTTGATCCGGGAGAAGTCCGCCTCATCGCTTAACGGTCTACAGACAGCCAGAAAGCCGCTGCAAATTGGACCCTTTTCGCACATCGTTGATTCCGCGCTGAAGGGGCCGGGACCAGGGATTTGGCGTGCGCGAGGCGCGGATCCGCCGTTCTTCGATTCGAACCAGCAGCCTCCTCACGCGACGAGGCGGCTGTTTGCGATCAAACAGCTGCAGTCTCCGCGGAAGCTTCGGTGTACACGCCGCTATCAGAAATGATGGCCGATCGGTTGAACCCTTTGACTATGAGCCAAACCGCCAAAACCATTTCCTGCAGGCCTATCGGGACGTTCAGAACGATCTGGGTGGTCGACATCGTTTCGGTGGCGCCGAAAAGAATCAACAGGGCCGCGGCCGCACCCAAGACCACTCCGCCGACACCCCAAGCCGACAACCATCGAGGAACGAGCCGTGCTTGATAGAAGACACGGTAGTACAGCAGACCGCCCACGTAGAAGGCGAATACTCCCGCGAGCCCGGCCCAATCGTCGAGCGCCTTGAGAAGCGTCCCCGACTGACTGAAATACGCCAGATTGCCGGCGCCGCTCTTGACGAATTCCTGGCTCAGCGTGAGCAGCAGCAGAACGCTGACCGCGCCAAGCGCGTAGAAGGTCCCCTCGATGATCCTGAAACCGACGGCGCCGAGAGCCAGACCCTGGCGGTATCTTCTGAGAACGGGATAGAGCGAGATCGCAATGGCGGCAGACGCGAACGCAGCAATGAAGCGGACAAGCACGCCTGCCGCCACCTGGCCTTGGTTAGCTGCGATCTTCGTCAGGTAGTCCTGATCGCCGACCGATTTCAAGAAGGCGGTGCTCAGCAGGCTTGCGGCTGTCGCGACGATGAAGAGTACTCCCGTGATCCTCGCGATGGACCGGTGTGTGTTAGTCATGGCGTCTCCCAAGTTTGGCTGGGTAATCTCACGCGACCCTGCGACTCCATGTCTAGTCTACTTTGGTTCTTACCGAGATCCCACAGACAAGTGGTGGGTCTTGAGCTGGTCCGATGACCAGGTATGAATCCGTTCGTGCCAAGCGGAGCGGTCACAGGCTGTTCAGCCAAGCCAATCGACAATCCTGCACTGAGGCTCCATCATCACGCAGAAGTGCAAAGTCCGCCTCATCAGCGCTTCGATCGACGGCCAGGATGAAACTGCTGACTTTGGACCCTCCGTTGACCTCTTTGACATGCACGTCGGTGGCCAGTCGTCCGATGAGATGCACGCTGTTCACGATCTCCTCCTTGCTCGTGCTTTCCTTTGCACTCCGGCGCAGGTGTCCTCTTCACCGCCCGGAGAATCGCAGCGTTGCGGGAGTATCTGCCAGTCAGGAGGGATGCCCGGTCAGGGCCACATGTTAGGAGCGGCGCGTCTCGTACAGAAATGCGAAGTCCGCCTCTTCACCTTGCTGTCTGCAGATAGCCCGAAAGACGCTGCAGATCGGACCCCTTTCGCACATCGTTGATTTCGCGCTGAAGGCGGCCGACGAGGAGCCGGGGAAGCGGGAGATGGGTGGTCATCAAGTCAATGAAGCTGAGGGTGTGCGGCTGGCGCGGAAAGGGAATTTGACCTACTTGGCGCGTGAGTTTGAGGAGTAGCGGTCGACCCAGCACCCTTGGGCGATCTCATTGGTTTCACGATGTCGCTGCAGCGTCAGGTCCGTCAGGGAATCGAACCGTCGTGGTGCCACTCGGCAAAACGCCTTTCCTCATTGGTCAAGTCCGACACCCTTATGGGAGTGACGAAGGTCACGTGATCACCGACGGGACAGCGCTGCAGCCTGAACGGGCCAAGGCGAAGTGCCTTGAGTGACACCCCTGGAATCCAGACGGTCGTAAAGAGGTGACCCTCCAGGCACCGGACCACGGTATAGGTGCTGCCCACGTTGAAGCCGCGACGCCGAGCAACGAGAGTTGCCGCAATCAAACCAATTACCACAACGATAGGGACGAACACTCCGATGGCTGCTTGTGACGACATGCAGTTACTATAGCAATTGGGGAGTTCGGGTTACCGAGTGAGAAGCTACGACACCGAGTGACTCTGCGAGGCCTAGCGGCGGCGAGAATGCCAACAGTGATTGTTTCAGAAATGCAACCTCGGCCTCATTCCGGTCTTCTCAATCAGTCATCCGGAAAAGGCCTCATTCTGGATGTCAAGACCGGTCGGGTCCTCGCACTTTTTTCGCAATCAGCGGAGGAATAGGCAATGGAGGTCGACGGAGGCCCAGTTCCCCAAGTTTCCACTTCTGCTCACGAGTGGCAAGACCTCTTTTGAGGTAGTGTTCAACCTTGATTGATGGGAATACTTGCCCATGAAGTACCGGACGATGGGGTGCTGGCGTGACTCCTGAAGAAAATGCAGTTGAGAAGAGTAGCCAAGAGTCTGGCCCGAAAGGGGACGGGCTGAGAAAGAGGGGAGGGCGACGTCGAACTGAGCCCGAGGCGCCGCAGGCGCCCGTTGTCCTTGAAGTTCGGAACCTATACGTGAGCTATGGTCCTGTCAGGGCTGTCGACGGGGCCACCCTTGAGATTAGAGAGGGCGAGATCTTCGGCCTTCTCGGCCCCAATGGGGCAGGCAAGACCAGCACATTGAGCGCCATCGAAGGGCTGCTCAAGCCGGAGGCCGGCTCGGTCCTCATCCAGGGCATCGATATCCAGAAGGATCCTCTGGTCGCCAGGGCGCAGATGGGCGTGCAGCTCCAGTCCACCGGATTCCACCCCGATCTGACCATCGTCGAGATCGTGCGGCTCTACGCCGGTCTTCACGGCGTGGACCTGCCGCAGAGCAAGGCCCTCGACTCCCTGGCCGAGCTCGGTCTGGCCCAAGAGGCCTCCCGGCGGGTGAATCAGCTCTCCGGCGGCCAGAGACAGCGGCTCTCCCTCCTCATCGCCACCCTGCACGAGCCTGCCGTCGTGCTCCTGGACGAACCCACCGGCGGCCTCGACCCCCAGGCCCGGCGCCAGCTCTGGGAGCGTATCGAGCAGATGAGGAAGGACGGGCGCAGCATCCTTCTCACCACTCACTCCATGGAGGAGGCTCAGGCGGTGTGCGACCGTGTGGCCATCATGGACCACGGGAAGATCCTCACCGTCGATTCCCCGGCCGGTTTCATCAAGAAGCATCGGAACGACCCTCGGGTTCGCGCCGTCGCCCACGGCCGGGTGACCCTGGACGACGTGTTCATCGGGCTGACGGGGGCGGATATCCGTGAGTAGCCAGGACCTTACCCCGTCACCCCCTGCCGGTCACGAGGCAGAGTCGGCCACTCCCGGCGAACGCATCGATCGGCGGCTCCCCAAACTCAGCCCTCCGTCCCGCAG
>PMIZ01000053.1 GCA_003157225.1 Actinomycetota bacterium
GGCTACGCCGAGGGCGGCATCTCCGGCGACTGCGAGAACTCGGCTGCCGGCTTCAAGTTCGCGTTCCGAATGTTCGACGGCAAGACCACCTTCCCGTCGCCCTCCAACATCAACACGACCGCCGGCCAGCATATCCCGCGCCTCAAAGTGCCGGAGTGCATCATGGACGGCAAGTTCCAGTGGTCGGGCAAGGGCTTCTGTGGCGGCGACATCCAGCATCAGATGCACCAGTACGAGTATCCGGCTCCCGGGTATCCGAAGATCAAGATGCTGTGGAAGTACGGCGGTCCGTGGATCGGCACCATGACCGCGACCAACCGCTACGCCAAGATGTACACGGCTCCGGGCCTCGAGTTCGTCGTCAGCCAGTCCATCTGGTTCGAGGGCGAAGTGCCCTTCGCCGACCTCATCTTGCCGGCCTGCACCAACTTCGAGCGGTGGGACATCTCCGAGTTCGCCAACTGCTCGGGCTACATCCCCGACAACTTCCAGCAGACCAACCACCGCGTGATCTCGCTGCAGGCGAAATGCATCGAGCCGGTGGGCGATAGCAGGTCGGACTACGACATCTACTGCATGATCGCCGAGAAGCTGGGCATCGGCCCGATGTTCAGCGAGGGCAAGACCGATCTCGACTGGATCGAGCAGTACTACAACGCCACCGACATGCCGAAGCACATGACCTTCCAGGAGTTCTTCAAGAAGGGCTACTTCGTGGTCCCGGACAATCCGAACCGCAAGAAGACCCCGGCTCTGCGCTGGTTCGCCGAGGACCGCGAGAAGGACACCCCCGACTGGGGTCCGCGCCTCAACAACTCGGTTGACCGCAAGGGCCTGCAGACGAGCACCGGCAAGGTGGAGTTCATTGCCACCAGCATCAAGAACTTCGAGGATGCAGGCTACGTGGACGAGTACCGGCCGGCCATGCACACGTACGTGCCGGCGTGGGAAGGGCCGCGCTGCGAGCTCGCCAAGAAGTACCCGCTCGGCATGCTGGCTCCGCATCCCCGCTTCTCCTTCCATACCATGGGTGACGGCAAAGACAGCTTCATGAACGACATCAAGGACCATCGCGTCCTGGTGGACGGTCACTACTATTGGATCATCCGGATCAACAGCGTCGACGCCGCCGCTCGCGGTATCAAGGATGGCGATCTCGTCCGCGTCTTCAACGACCGTGGCTCCGTCATCGTCTGTGCCCAACTCGGTGAACGCACACAACCCGGAACCGTGCACACCTACGAATCGTGCGCTGAGTACAACCCGCTGGGCAAACCTGGCCGGTCTGCCGATCGTGGCGGTTGCATGAACATCCTCTCGCCCGACCGCTACATGTCGAAGTACGCCAGCGGAATGGCGCCGAACACCGCCCAGGTGGAGATCGAAAAGTGGGACGGCGGCATCTACGAGATCTAGTGGTCGAGAAACAGCGATTGATCCTGGGTGATCAACAAGGAGTCTGCGAGATGAAGCAGTGGTATAAGGTTATCGACGTTGCCCTGTGCCATGACTGCAACAACTGCTTTATGGCCGACAAGGACGAGTTCGTCGGCAACGATTGGCCCGGCTACACGGCCGCCCAGCCCCGCCACGGGCATCGCTGGGTTGACATCCTCCGGCGCGAGCGCGGCCAGTACGCCCGCAACGACGTGGCTTACCTTCCCGTACCGTGCCAGCACTGCGCCAAGGCGCCGTGCGTAGAGGCTTCCGGCGGCGCGATCTCCTACCGTTCCGACGGGATCGTGATGATCGACATGGAGAAGGCCAAAGGCCGCAAAGAGCTGCTCGATACCTGTCCCTACGGCG
This sequence comes from Actinomycetota bacterium, assembly GCA_003157225.1. The sequence goes on from PMIZ01000053.1 coordinate 1,807, forward strand.
CGATCTACTGGAATGAAGAGAAACAGCTGCCTCAGAAGTGCATCTTCTGCGCGCACTTGCTCGACGATCCCACCTGGAAGCCGCACACCACACGCTGTGCGCACATCTGCCCGACCGACGCGATGAAGACCTACTTCGTCGAGCCCGCGGAGATGGACAAGATGATCGCCGAAGAGGGCCTGGAAGCCTATCTCGCTGAGCTTGGCACCAGACCGACCACCCTCTACAAGAATCTCTACAAGTTCACCAAGAACTTCATCACGGCCGGCGTCCTCGTCGACGGGGACTGCTATGAGAACGCGGACGTTACGCTCCATTCCAAGGAAGGCGGAATCGCGTGCACCCTGTCCGGTGCCGGCGTCGCCAACTGTCAGGACACCTCTGTTCTGGCGACACGGGCGACGAACTTCTTTGGCGAGTTCAAGTTCGATGGCTTGAACAACGGCGAATACACGCTAGAGGTCGACGCGGCGGGGAGGAAGTACTCCACCTCGGTGACCGTCAAAGACGAGTCGGTGAATCTGGGCTTCATAAGACTGTAGTGCCGCTCTTCGGACGCGGACGCCGAAGAGGGCCTCGGGTAACGAGGCCCTCTTCCGTCGCCGAGCCCGGGTGTGTGAGGTTCCAGGAGGGGAAGCAGCAACTGTGAAAGACATTGTGATCTTCAACGGAAGTCCTCGCATGGACGGCAATACGGCGACGCTGCTGAACCTTATAGCCAAGGGCGCGCGGGATAGCGGAGCGGAGGTCCACTTCTTTACTCTGTTCAAGATGAAGTTCATGGCCTGTCAGAGCTGCTTCGCCTGCCGCGTCCAGGATGACTGCATCATCAACGACGAGTTGCACGCGGCCCTGCAGAAGGTGAAGACTGCTGACGCCGTCGTCGTCGGCTCGCCGATCTACTTGATGCAGATGACCGGTCCCGTCAAGAACATGTATGACAGGTTCTTCCCCCTCACCGACGTTCGGAACCGGCCCCGATTCGGGACCAAGAAGATGGTCACTGTCTACTCTCAGGGGATGGAAGATCCGCACCTGTTCGAGTCCTACTTCGAGTACGTGGCTGCTACCTTCCCCTGGTTCGGGTTCGAGCTCGTCGATACGATCCTGTGCACCGGCGCGAATGTTCCCGAAGCGGCGGAGCGTGATGCCGATCTCAAGATCCGGGCCTACGAGGCCGGCAAGGCCCTAGCGCTTGACTGAAGCGCCTCGCCGGGTGGCGGCCCAGCTCTGCTATGCTCCTAGGCCATTAGTTCACGCTGATCCGGTGGAGTTCAGAGTTGATGCTGGAAGTCAAGGGAGGGACAGACCAAATGAAGCACTGGAACCTGGTCATCGACCTGGCTCGTTGCCACGACTGCAACGACTGCTTC
>PMIZ01000203.1:0-287 GCA_003157225.1 Actinomycetota bacterium
CCACGACGGCCACCTGGCGGCCGCTGCATACGAAGGCGCGCTGTCCGCAGACGACACCCGGTTCTTCGGCGCCGGGTTGCCCGAAGCGCTGGAACGGGCCGAGAACGAAGGCCTGGTGCGCAAAAAGGGCAACAACTGGTATTTCACCGGACCGGGGTTCCCGGCGGGGCAGATCGGCCTGCGCTCCGCAGCCGGCGCGCAGTACAGCATCATCGAAGGCGAGACCGGGGACATCATCGGCACCGAAGGGGCGGAGACGGCCATGGCGGCGCTCCACCCGGGTGCGG
>PMIZ01000203.1:306-485 GCA_003157225.1 Actinomycetota bacterium
GACACCCGCATCATCAGCGAGACCCTCCAAACCACGCGTGGCCCTCTCACCCTGCACCTGGGCCGGATAGCCGTCACCAGCCGGGTGGTGGCCTACCAGAAGCGGAAGACCGGAAGCAACGAGGTCCTTGGCACCGAGGAACTGGATCTACCCGCGCAGGAGTTCGTCACCGAGTCCAT
>PMIZ01000203.1:534-19081 GCA_003157225.1 Actinomycetota bacterium
AAATGCGGCAACTGGAACGAGCCTCTGGACAAGGAGCAGGCCCTGCGGCTGCTTGGGGCCATGCGGTGAAGCCGCTGCGCCGGCTGCACGCGGCGATCACGCCGCCGAGGCCCGGGCTGCGCCCGCTGACGCGGGCGGCGCCGGGCGCCCTCCCGCGGCCGCGCCCCGAACCGATGCTATCCTAGCCCTATGCAACCGGAGTACATCTCGGTGATCGGCGGAGGGCAATGCGGGGCCGCCGAATACGCAGCGGCCATGGAAGTAGGGCGACTGGTGGCGGAAGCAGGCGCAAAGTTGGTTTGCGGCGGACTTTCGGGCGTCATGGAAGCGGCCGCGCGCGGCGCCAAAGAGGCCGGGGGTGTGACCATCGGCGTCCTTCCCGGCCACGACCGCACTCCCGCGAATCCCTATCTGGACCACGTGATCACCACCGGCATGGGTCACGCCCGCAACCTGGCCGTCGTCAGTTCCGGGGACGCGGTCATCGCCATCGGCGGCAGTTTTGGGACTCTCTCGGAGATAGGGCTGGCTGGCCGGCTGGGCAGGCCGGTGGTCATCCTCTCCGGCTGGCGTCTGCAGAACGACCAAAGGACCGAGGGCATGTGGTACGCGTCGTCTCCGCAGGAGGCCATGGCGCTGGTCCGGCAGGCGCTCCAGCCGCATAGGACGGCGGGCTGATGGCCAAGCGGTCCGAGCGCGACACCAAGGAACTCATCCGCGAGCTGAAGTCCAAACGCAAGCGGCGCAAGGTGCTGGGCACGTCCCTCAAGAGTGTGGGTGCGCTGGTGATCATCGCGGCGATCATCGTGGGAATAGTGCTGGCAGCGGACTCGCTTGGCAGCAAGTCCGCGGACTCCACGGTCGCCGGCTTTGTGAGGACCTCCACGACGAAGACGAGCATCAAGAGCACCACCACGGCTTCTTCGACCACCGAGCGCCCGTCCACCACGGAGCGCCGGGCGTCGTCCACGACGAGCACGGAGCCGTCAACGACGACGCTGCCCCCCTCCAGCACCACCACGACGAACTGGCTGGCGGGCAAAGTGGTGGTCATCGACCCCGGTCACCAGGGGCGCGGCAGTTCCGCGGCGGAACAGATCGGTCCGGGTTCCACCAAGACGAAGTCCGAGGTCAGCAGCGGCACCGCCAGCCCCTTCACCGGGACGGCCGAGAGTGTCGTCACGCTGGCGGTCGGCCTCAAACTCCAAGCGGCTCTCAAGGCCCTGGGGATCCAGGTGGTGATGACCCGGACCACGCAGAACGTCGACGTCTCCAACATCCAGCGAGCCAAGATAGCCAATGCGGCCCACGCCGACCTCGCCATCCGGTTGCATTGCAACGGCTCCACCAATCGCTCGGTCCATGGGCTCTTCACCCTCTACCCCGCGTCCATCCGCGGCTGGACCGACGACATCGCCGCACCGTCCAAGAGGGCGGCCGCTATCATCCAGAAGGCGGCCATCGCGGCAACGGGAGCGCAGGACCGGGGGTTGGAAGAGCGTAGCGACCTTACGGGCTTCAACTGGTCGGATGTGCCGGTGACCCTGGTGGAGATGGGCTTTATGACCAACGCGGCCGAGGACAAGTTGCTCGAGAGTGGAACGTATCAGGATAAGATCGTGCAGGGTCTGGTGAACGGAATCGTCGAGTTCTTGAGGGCGGGATGATGAGGCTACCTGAAAGCGGGGCGTCATGAGTCGCTTGGCGGTGGTGGGAGCAGGGTACGTCGGCCTGGTGACGGCCGCGTGCATGGCCCATCTTGGCCACGAGGTGGTAGCCCTGGACGTCGACAAGGCCAAGGTGGAACTGCTTCAGGCCGGAGGGGTCCCCATCTACGAACCCGGCCTGGCGGAGCTCATCGCAGGCGCCCGGGAGCGGATCGATTTCACCACAGACCTGAACATTGCGTACGCCGGGGCGGAGTTCATCTTCCTGTGCGTGGACACTCCCTCCACCTATTCGGGCGACGCCGACCTGTCCCGCATCTGGCGGGCCCTCGACCGGCTGCCGCTGGACGACGCCGAGCGCATCCTGGTCACCAAGTCCACCGTTCCGGTGGGCACCGGCGCGGCGGTGCGGATCGAACTGGCGCAGCGCGGATTCACTCACATCCACTATGCCTCCAACCCGGAGTTCCTCCGGGAGGGCACGGCCATCTACGACTTCATGAACGCGGACCGCGTGGTGGTGGGGTCCGACGAGCCGGGGATAGCCGAGCGTGTAGCCGCCCTGTATCGGGGTGTCGACGCGCCCATGTTGACCACCGACATCGCCTCGGCGGAGATGATCAAGTACGCATCCAATGCGTTTCTCGCCACCAAGATCAGCTTCATCAACGAGATAGCCAATGTGTGTGAGTCCACGGGGGCGGACGTGACCGTCGTCGCACGGGGGATGGGCATGGACGCGCGCATCGGGCCGCAGTTTCTTCAGGCGGGAATCGGGTATGGCGGCAGTTGCTTTCCCAAGGACGTCTCGGCGCTCAAGCAGATAGCGGGCAACTGTGGGTATCACTTCCAGCTGCTGAACGCCGTTATCGAAGTCAACGAGCTGCAGAAGCGGCGGGTGATCGGCAAGCTGAAGCGCCATCTAGGGGAAGAACTGCGGGGCAAGCGCATCGCGCTGCTCGGCCTCGCGTTCAAGCCCAACACCGATGACATTCGGCAGGCGTCGTCCATCGTGCTCGCGGGACGGCTGCTGGCCGAGGGCGCGCAAGTGAGCGGATACGACCCCCTGGCGGCCGACGCCATGCGAGCGCTTCTTCCGGCCATGACCTACTCACCTTCGCCAATGGCCGCCCTTGAGGGGGCCGATGCCTGTGTACTGGTGACCGAGTGGGCGGAGTTTCTCGAGCTCGACTGGGAGCTGGCCAAGGCGACCATGACCCGACCGATCGTCATCGATGGGCGCAACGCGTTGGATGGCCGCGCCCTCGTCGGCATGGGGTTCGTCTATGAGGGCATGGGCACGCACGTGAAGCCGGAGTGACGCGCTCAAGTTGCGACCTGTCGGCCGATCATGGGTCGGATTCCTGATCCGTTGCCATCCCGCAATCTAGGAGCAGCAAGCGTGCGCCGCTGGATCCTCTTTGGTTGTCTGGGTGTTCTCATTATCTTGATGCTCGAACCCTTGTACGATGCCTGGGTGGTCAACCGGGCCGGCATTCTGATCAATCGCGTGGTGGCCGAGACGGCAGACAAGCCTCCAAAGACCGGAGCAGCCGCCACCGAACAGGCGGCCAGGACGGCAAGAGCTGTCTCCGAAGCAACGGCCTTGATGGAGACCGCAGCCGCCCGTGGCCCCCATAGCGCCGCTCGCGAGGTCCCCTTCTGGCGCACCTACGGCGCCGCGGCCGCTCTCGCCCCCTCGGACGCGGCGTTTGCACTTCTTTCGGGCGCTTCCCGGGACGGCATGCTCGATCGGATAGGCGAACTGTGGCTGGGCGAAGTTGCGTCGGCGACCGACCACCCGAGTGAAGCTACTGCTGCGTACCAGCGTGTTGACGCAAGCAACCTACTCATCTCCAGGGCCGACGCGTACATGAAATCCGGGGACAGGGTGCGCGCGATCCGGCAGTACGAGTTCGCAAGGATCAGCTTGGAAGCCGCGATGCAGCGTGAGAGTGCCGAACGGCTCCTGAGCGGGAACGACGACGCGTCCTCGGTAACGGCGGCCCTCATGACGTCGGCGGCGGAGCGGGTAACGTCCCTCTATCGCATCGGGCGTGGTCTGCTTAACGCCGGCCAGCCTGCGGTAGCCGTCGTTGTGCTTGAAGAGGCTCTGCAGAAGGCAGAGACCGCCTCTCCCGGATCGGTGGCGGAGCAGTCGCTGAACCTGAATATGGCTCTGGCCTTGGCCCGCACTCTCCCCGATCCTCCGAAGACGTTCACGGCCGTCTACCCTTCCTACTACCCCGACGAGAAGGCCGTAGCCTACCTGCTGGTCCTCGCCCGGATACGTGCGCTCGTGCACATGAGCATCGGATCTGGCCCCACCGCTTCGGTCGACGTCCTGGCCGGACGAATCCTTCTGCTCATCGGCGACGACGAGCAGGCGACGTCCCTCCTCCGCGAAGCCATCCATCTCGACCCGCTCATCGCCGACGCCTATCTGATGCTGGGGGCCTGGTACGAGAGCAAGGGGATGAAGCTGCTTCCGCTGCAGGTCTATTCAGAGGGAGTGCGTGCATTGCCCGACGATGTGCAGATCGCCGTAGCCTACGCTATCGCCTCCTACAAGGTTCTCGCCCCGGCGGAGGTCCTTCCCCTGTTGAGGCAGACGGCGAAGCTGCCGACCAAGGACCCCTACCTCTTCGCCGCGCTTGGCGATTGCTATCTGCAACTGGGTCTGATCGCCGACGGGAAACAAGCTTACGAGGAGGGCTTGCGGCGCGCTCCCGGCGCCAAGCCCCTCCTGCAAAGACTCGAAACACTCGACACGTGGCTCAAGACGCATCATGGGTAGCGTCCCCGGTCCCAATAACGACCTCGCTCTGACCCTCACCCGCGTCGGCGCCGGGTTCGTCGGGGCGGCGCTGATATTCTCGTTCTGGGCATCGCCCGACCGGGTGGCCAGCCTGCCCTGGTTCCTCATCGGGCTGGTGGGAGTACTCCTGGTCCTTCTCGTCAGCGGGCCTTTCCTCGCGGCCCTACGCCGGCGGATAGGCGCTGCCCACCTCCTCTGGTTCTTCCTCGCCATCGGCTACACGACCTTGATAGTCACTTTCCTCACGACACGTTGGCCGGCGTACAAGTTGTCGTGGTTGAACACCGTCTACGCCGCCCTGCCATCCATCCGCTCGGTGCCCTGGTGGTGGACCCAGGCGGGCCTGCAGCCCAACCAGACCGGGGGCATGATGGCAGTCTGCACCGCCTTCGCAGTGGCGGTCACCTTGGCCCGCGACGTCCGCGGCCGCTACCGCTGGCCGGCTCTCTTTCTGTCATTGGTGGGATTCGTCGCGGTCTTCATGACCGGGTCGCGAGCAGCACTGGCGGGATTGGTCGTCAGCCTACTAGCCGTGATCGTGGCGCGGACGAGCCGTTGGCTGTGGGTGTGGGTTCCGGGCCTCGCGCTCGTCGTCCTTGGACTCCTAGCGTCGGGCACGATGAGCCGCATCGTCGACTTCTTTGTCCACGACGAGACCGTCGACACCAAGCTCGTTGCGCGGCTCGACATCTGGACCTCGGCGCTTCACGGCATACAGGACCACTTCTTCAGCGGCATCGGACTTGGCGTCTTCAACCAAGTCATACCTTTCCGCTATCCGTACCACACCGTGGGACTTTCGTATCCCGTATCCCAAGCCCACAACCTGCTCCTCGACACCGCACTGTCCATAGGGGTGCCGGGCGCCATCGGCTTTGTCGTCGTCATCGTCGGAGTGCTGACCTTGTCCGTTCGCGGCAGCAAGCAGCAGGGCTTGAGCCGAGTCGTGTGCCTTGCCATACTTGCCTCTGTCACCGTCTATCTCGTCTTTGGCATCACAGACTCGATCAGCCTAACCATACCAACCAGTTTCGTTCTTTGGTTATGGGTGTGCGCGCTCGTGTTGCTCTGCACTGCTCGAGAGAAAGATACAATCGGCACTCGAAATCGTGGTTAGAACTGCTAGCCAGTGCTACTGTTTCGGATACCTAATCGTGTTCATTTGAAAGCGAGGTACACCATGACTAAGGGCAAAGGGTTTGAGTTGGTACCCGCGCGCGTCCCGGCCAGGCAGCGGTCGAGCTTCTACAAAGAGATCGTCACCGAGTTCCTGTCCGGGCGCGAGCAAAGCGTGACCGTCGCGGGCACCGATCGCAAATCCGCCACTCTCGTGCAGGGGCTCCGCAAGGTGATCCAGTCCGAGGGGATCAAAGGCGTGAAGGTGGTCCAACGTTCTCAGGACGTGTACCTGGCCAAGGGCTAGCCGCGAGGACCACGGAGGCTCGGGGATCCCATTCTGCTTGTGACCGTCGGGCGGTGGCTTTTACTCCGCTTGAAACGCGGGGAGGAAGACGGCTCAAGGTCCCTGATCGACGCCAGGCGCACCACGAGAAGTGACCGCCTCAATGGCGGCCCCTTCCTTGTGACTAGCGGCGCCGCACCACCTCATCGGTGCTTCGTGCTTTTCCCAGCTGGCTGCTCTACCTGTTGTCCGGCTTGTCGCGCAAGCGGAGCGCGAGGCCGACCCCTTCAAACAGCACCCAACTCGCCACGAACAAGAAGCCGGCAAAGAACAGCGAAATGAAGAACTCGACGATCGTGAACTTGTTCCCGGCCATGGCCACGAGAATGATGTTGAACAAAACGTAGAGCCCGATCAACCCGAGGACGACCCACCAGAGCATCTTCAAGGTGCTGCGCTTCAACGAGCCCTGGAAGCCGAAGAGCCCTTGTCCACCGGACCGATACTGTTCGCTCGCCGGCGCGGCGTAGCCATATTGGGGCTCAGGTGGAGTCGAAGCGCCATACGGCGCCCGCGGAGCATACGACTGCGGGGGGGCCGCCGGTCCGGGAGCCGGAGCCTGGGCCGAAGAGTAGGCGGCAGCCGTGCCAGGCGCCGGCGCAGCCGGCATTCGAGTGCCGCATTTCTCGCAGAAATCGCCGCTCACCTGCATATTGCCACAGTTTGCACATGTCCTTAAGACATCAGCCACGGCGCCTCCTCTAACGCGGTCATACGACGCTTACACGGTACGTTGCCCTGCCGACGGTGTCAAATCGTTGCCGCTCGGTCGGTCGGAACAGCAAGTTGCCGCAAATGGTGTCTAAGGGCTACCGTCATGCCCGCCGATAACCTAGTTGCCACCTATTCTAGATTTCCGGGGAGTACGGTATTGTCTAGGCGTCCATACGAATGTTGCGCGAGCTTGAAGGCTCTCATGGCCAGGCCGGCCCGGTGCGCTCGACCCCGAGGAAGCGCGACGTTCCGGAAAGGCGTGCGCTGATGGGAAACAGACCGCTCTCTCGCCCCCGGGCTCCCCAGCTGTTGGCGATGGCGATCGACGTCGTGCTCGTCCTCCTGGTCTACTACCTGGTGCTCAATTTCCGGTTCGCCGGGAGCCTCACCGATTGGAAGACCTGGACCGTCAACTTCGCCATTTTCGCGGCGCTGGCGGTGGTCGTGCATGTGGTGATCAACTGGTTCACGGGCGTCTACTCGATCCTCAGCAGGTACATGAGCCTCGCGCAGGCGGTCCGAGTGGGGCAAGCGGGCATCCTGGCGCTGGCCTTGCTCTATACGCTCGTGTTGATGTGGCCGCTTTTCGCGAAGCATGTCAGCTATCTGGTTCCCCGCACCGTAGTGTTCGTAGGTGGCCTGGCCATGATCATCTGCATGATCGGCGTTCGGTTCTCGCGTAGAGTGCTCTACGAGCTGACCCGGCATCCGCAGAACACAACTGAGCGCCTGTTGCTCGTCGGGGCCGGACAGGCTGCCGACATGCTCGCTCGGGAGATCAAGAGGACTCCGTCGCTCAATACCCGAGTCGTCGGCCTCGTCGATGACCGTCGCATCTTGCAGAACATGAGCATCCAGGGCTTCCCTGTGCTCGGCAGCGTGGCCGACGCCCCTAGTCTCGTCAAGCAGCACGACGTGACGCAGATCATCGTGGCCATCCCCTCGGCCACCGCCGAGCAGATAGTCGCCATCTACCGGGTGTGCAAGCCTGCGGGGGTGCCCATCAAGATCCTGCCCAGCCTGGCGGAAATGGTGTCTGGCACCGTCAGCCTTCGCGATGCCCGCGACCTGGACATCAAAGACCTGCTCGGCCGGCCGAACATCGAGACCAACGTGGGCGCCATATTCGAGTACATTCATGATCACACCGTGCTGGTCACCGGGGCGGGGGGCTCTATCGGCTCGGAGCTCGTGCGACAGATCGCGCGGTTCGGACCTAGACGGCTGGTGGTGATCGACCATGACGAATCCTCGCTCTACGCCCTCCACGAGAGCCTTCAGAACCTCGGCTTCAGACGCTACGTGCTCTATCCCGCCAGCATTCTGCAAGAGCAGAAGCTGGAGAAGATCTTCGCGCTACACCGGCCCCGCCTAGTCTTCCATGCCGCGGCCTACAAGCATGTGCCGCTCATGGAGTTGAGCCCTGACGAAGCGGTGCTCAACAACATCAAAGGCACCTACCTGGTGGCCGACGCAGCGGCACGCTACGGCGCGGAGCGGTTCGTCAACATCTCGACCGACAAGGCGGTGGAGCCGGTCAACGTCATGGGGGCGACCAAGCGCGGGGGGGAGCTCATACTGCGCGCCATGGCCGAGCGTCATCCGAGCACATTATTCGCCTCAGTGAGATTCGGCAACGTCCTCGGCAGCCAGGGCAGCGTGATCCCCATCTTCAAGAGCCAGATAGAGACGGGCGGCCCCGTCACCATCACCCACCCCGGGATGACCCGCTACTTCATGCTGATCGAGGAAGCGGTGCAACTCGTGCTCCAGGCGGCGATCATGCTTGACGAGAAGAGCCCCGACCAGGAGAGAAGCCTCAACACCTTCATCCTCGAAATGGGTAATCCAGTCTCCATCGTCGACCTGGCGCAGCGGATGATCGATTTCTACTGGAATGACGAGGCCCGCTCGCTGGGCGTGGAGTTCTCCGGGCTCAGACCGGGAGAGAAACTCGACGAGCGATTGACCTACCCGTTCGAGGAAGCACTCCCCACGAGCCATCCTCTCATCAAGAGAGTCTGTGCCAAGGCCGGGTCGCCCATCGGCAACGGAGACGGCTACTTGTTCGAACAAGCACTCAACGAACTGGTAGCGCTAGCGGAGGCGCACGGCGAGCGCCGCGCCATCATCGGCGCGCTCATGACATGCGTACCCGACTATGCCCCCCTGGAGGGATCTCCAGCTCAGAAACCGGTCGCCTTGGTTTAGCGCGTGAGTAAATTTGATACACTAGGATGCTACTTGACTGTTACTCAGGAGTAATGGCCCACTAGGGCTCGAGCGGATTGACAAAGGAGGGGCGGTAGGAAGGATGATCAGAAAAGCGACATTAGTAATACTCGGTGCTGTACTGTTGACTCTACTGGTAGCTGGCGTCGCCCAGGCGACGCATATGCCGCAGGACATCTACGACGATTTCCTCGCCGACGGTACCCTGAGCGTTCACTACACCGACGCCGAACTGCACGCGTACCTGAACGACGCGCAGATCCACGAGTACGGCGACAAGACCGTCACCGACCGCTTGGACAGGGTGGCGCTGGACCTGGTGAGCAGGAGTACCTTCCCCTTCACCGGTTTCCAACTGGCGATGTTCGGCATCGTCGCGGTGGCGTTGATAGGCGGCGGCATAGCGCTTCGGCGGTTCTCCAGGCCGAAGAAACCGACAGGTCCGACAGAATAGCCCTGGTCCCTCGCTTGCGGGGTAGGTGATCAAGCTTGTCGTCCGAGGACGACGCTCCTGCCGAGCATGCGAGCCGCCTCCGACAGGCAGGCATGTGGGCGGCGCCTGTCGCCGTACTCTTCGCGGTCTGGGTCTGGTTGGTCTTTTCGTCCGGCGGCTTCCTGCCCCGGCAGTGGCTGCTGCCCAGCCTCTTCCTCGGCCTGCTCGGGCTGATCCTGTCGTTGTTAGCCGCCTACCCACGGCGGCCGCGGCAGTTGTCGAGTGTACTGCTAGGCCTTTTCGCCTGCTTCAGCTTGTGGGTCGCTTTCTCCGGCCTCTGGGCCGACTCCGGCTCGAGGGCTTGGACTGAGAGCGGCCGAACCTTCACGTACTTGGCGGTCTTCGGCCTGGCGGCGGTCTATCTGACCGACGCCGGCGCACGGAGGATCTTTCGATACCTGGTTATCGGATCCGGGCTCTTCCTCCTGCTCGCCTGCATATGGAAGCTGTGGTCGAGCCAGGACCTAGCACCGCTGTTCTCCGGCAACCGGTTCTCGTACCCCACGACCTACCCAAACAACACGGCCGCGCTCTTTCTGATCGTCTTCTGGCCGCTCGTCTGGTTGGCGGCCGGACCCGAGGAGAGGGCCCCGGTGCGGGGAGTGGCACTGGGGGTAACCACAGGCCTGCTGGGCCTCGCCATCATGACCCAGTCACGCGGCGCGCTCTGGAGCCTGGGCATCAGTGCTGTGGTCATGTTCGTGCTTTCGCCCGCCCGGCTGCGCACCCTGCTCTATTTGGTGGTCCCCGGCCTCCTCATGGTATATGAATTCCCTAATCTCAACACCTACTGGCAGAAGGGCATCCAAGGGGTCGACGGCGCCTTCGGTGCCAGGACTCTGCTGGTGGCTTCGCTCACGGCTGGGTTCGTCGGGATGATCCTTGCCCTGCTCGAACGGTGGGTGAGCGTGAGCCGGAGGATGAAGGCGATCTTCGGCAGCGTCCTTCTCGCGGGTCTCATCGCGGCTGTTGTCTACGGATCGGTGGTGGTCACGGCCGATCAAGGGGGACCGTTCAAGTGGCTTTCCCACAACTGGACGCAGTTCACCAACCCAGCACCTGAGACGGCGTCGGGAACAGGTGCATCGGCTGGACCGAGCTCTCGTTTCACGGTCGTCGATTCCAACGGTCGCATCGACATTTGGCGCGTAGCCTGGGCGGAGTTCAAAGCCGAGCCGCTCAAGGGCGTCGGCGCCGGCAATTTCGTGTTCAAGTACGATCTCCTCCGCTCGTCGGAGATCTCCAAGCCGGAGCATCCCCACTCCCTATTCCTGCAGGTGCTGGCCGAGACCGGGATCGTCGGCGGCGTTCTCTTTGTGGGGAGCCTGCTCTTTGGGCTTGCTGCGCTTGTCTGGCCGCGATGTACCGCCGGATGGAGAAAGGCTCGGCAGACGTGGCTGAGACCGGCCAAGCCCGTCAACGACCGTCTCTGCAATCCGCGCTGGGGAGCCGACCCACGAGCCTACGGTTGGGAGATGGCGCTACTGGCGGCGCTCGCCTACTGGCTGGTGCACGGCAACATCGAGTGGCTCTGGCAGATGGTCGGCGTGAGCTTGCCCGCGTTCTTGCTGTTGGCAGCCGCCGTGGCCCAGGTGGATGCGCGGGCCGAGCTCGTCTGGCCAAGGCTGTCCCGGCGGTTGAGAATAGCTGTGCCCGAGCGAGTGACCAGGTGGCAGGTGCAGCCGCCTGGTCTGCTCTCGCCTGTGTTCCGGCTCTTGCTCACCATCCTTTCCCTACTAGTCATGATCACCGCGGGCACTCCCTATCTGGTCCTCAGGTACGAGGAGTCGGCATTGGCCTTGGCGCGCACCGACCCAGTTCGCGCGGTCGCGCGGGCGGGGTCCGCTCACTGGCTGCGACCTTCCGATCCGAGCCCCTACCTTACCCAGGCGACCATCTACGACAACTCCGCCAGGGAGGCACTCCAGTCGAACGCGACCGATAGCGCCGGCGCCGTCCTCGACAACCTGGCGCTCGAGATCCAAGCTTGCGACAGGGCGGCTGCGGTGGACCCGGCCGACTGGTCGCTTCGCTACCAGGCCGGAGTCGCCACTCTCAATTTCTTGCTGGCGAGCGAGTACACGGCCGGCCGCGGGCCCACCGTGAACATAGCCTCGAGCATTCCCCGAATCCCAGGGCTGGCCGACTGGTCGGGGCTCGCGGTGACCGGCGTAACACCGCCGGGACCGGGGATGAGCACGGGGTCGCTGGCGCAAGACGAGTCGACGCGGACGATCGCCACGTACTATCGTGCACTTGCTCCCGAGGCGCTCGTCTCTGCCGCTCTCGACCGATTGCTGCAAGCCAAGAGCCGCAACCCGCTCGCCACCCAAACAGGGGAAGCGGCGGCGCTCGTCGAACGAGTAGTGACTCAGTAGCTGCAGACAAGCCCGGTAGCCGAATGTGAGGCCGACCACTTCATGACGAACGAACGAGTGAACATGTCAGCCCCAGACATAACCGAGGGGGACATAGCCGCCGTAGTGGAGGTCCTGCGCTCGGGTCGTCTGTCTCTCGGACCCATGCAAGAGCGACTTGAACGCTCCGTCGCCGACTATTGCGAGGTGAAGCACGCCGTCGCCGTCAGCTCGGGCACGGCCGCCCTTCACCTGATGGTGCGGGCCCTCGGGATCGGCCCGGGAGACGAAGTGCTGGTGCCCTCGTTCACTTTCGCCGCGAGTGTGAACTGCATCCTCTATGAGCGGGCAGTGCCTGTGTTCGTCGACATCGAGCCTGACACCTACAACCTCGATCCTGTCGACCTCGAACGCAAGATCACCCCGCGTTCAAGGGCGGTCGTCGCCGTGGACTGTTTCGGGCATCCCGCCGATTGGGAGGCCCTCGAATCGCTCGCCCACAAGTACGACCTCCGAGTGATCGACGATTCCTGTGAAGCTTTGGGAGCCCGCTACCGGGACCGTCCGCTCGGCTCCTTCGGCAACGCCGCGGCCTTCGCCTTCTATGCCAACAAGCAGATCACCACGGGTGAGGGCGGCATCATCGTCACCAACGACGCGAAGATTGCCGAGCTCTGCCGCAGCTGGAGAAACCAGGGCCGGGGGAGCATGGGGACCTGGCTCGAACACGAATGGTTGGGCTACAACTACCGGTTGGACGAGATGAGCGCCGCCTTGGGGGCGTCTCAGATGGAGCGATTGGACACCATTCTCGCGAAGCGGGCGGCAGTGGCCCAGATGTACAACGACCGGCTGAAGGACCTTCCCTGGGTGCGCGTTCCCTTCGCGCGCCCCGACGTTCGGGTGAGCTGGTTCGTCTACGTGGTCACTCTCGAGCATGGCATCGACAGAACCCGGGTCGTGACCCGGCTCGCCGAAGAGGGCGTCCCTGCGCGCTCATACTTCCCGCCGGTTCACGAGCAGCCCTACCTGCGCCAGATCGCCCAAGCCGCGACCGGCGGGCTGGGAGTTCTCAAACCCGAGGGGCTTCCCGTGACACTGGACGTGGCCGGCCGAACCCTCGCTCTTCCCTTCCACAGCAACCTCACGACGGCCGAGGTGGATCTCGTGGTGGACGCGCTGACAAAGGCCTCGGGCTTCTCCCGGTGAAGGGCGCCCGGGATCCCATGAAGGTGTACTACCTGCAACCCGGGGACCGAAGGTGGGACGACCTGCTCGCGCAGACCGATCATGATCTCTACCACCTTCCCGAGTATGTCGAGATAGCGGCCGAGCACGAGGGCGGGCGGCCCGTCGCTGCGGTCGTCACCGACGGCCGTAGCAGTCTCATGCTGCCTCTAGTCCTGCGTCCACTCGCGGTGGCAGGCCGCAGCGTCACAGAAGATCTCGACGCGGTCTCCCCTTATGGCTACCCCCACCCTCTCTTCGTGTCTCCGCACGGCTCGCTCGAACCGGCGTTCGTTCCCGGGGCTTTCGCCAGGCTGACCAGCTCGTTCCGCGACCAGCGCATCATTACCGCCTTCGTCAGGCTCCATCCCCTTCTGCCTTTCCCCGTGCAAGAGGCGATGGCCATCGGCCCCATAGTGAATCACGGTCAGACGGTGGCCATCGATCTCACCAGGGACACGGACACGATCAGGGCCGAAATGCGCGAGAACCATAGCAGGTGGGTGAGAAGAGGCCTGGAAGCGGGCCACAAGTTCGTGGTGGCCGATACCCACTCGGACATGGCCGACTTCATAGACATCTACGCCGACAACATGGCCTTTGTGGAGGCGTCGGCCTACTACTTCTTTTCCCAGGAGTATTTCGAGGCCTTGATCGAGCGTCTGTCCGGCAGGGTACACCTGGCCTTCCTAGAGATCGACGGCCAAAGGGCCTGTGGGATGATCCTCAGTGAGGTGGGCGGCATCGTGGAATACCACCTCGGAGGCACTCGGTCAGAGTTCCGGTGCCAGAGTCCGATGGTGCTTCTCACTTACGAGGTGGCCCTGTGGGCCAAGAAGCGCGGGAACAGGGTCCTTCACCTGGGCGGGGGAGTGGGTGGATGCACCGACTCCCTGTTTCGTTTCAAGGCCGGCTTCTCCAACTCCCGCTACCCATACAGGACCTGGCGTATCGTCGCCGACTTGGAGGCATACGAGGCTCTGGTCCGAGAGTGGGAGCGAATCGCAAACCTGCCGGCCGATCCACCCACGGGCTTCTTCCCTGCCTATAGAAGGCCCGTTCCTCGTGAGATTCTTCCGGAACCCACCGGCGTGCGACAAGAGGGCGGCGAGACGATCTGCCCCGAGCTTCCCCTGGTCATCGTCGGCGCCGGAGGTCACGGCCGGGAAGTCCTTGGTCTGTTCCTAGCACGAGGAGAGGCCGGATGTGTTGCCGGATTCGTCGACGACTCGCCTCTTCTGCGAGACTGCCCGGTGGACGACAAGCCGGTATTGGGCGGGCTCGCGTGGCTTGTCGGCCACGCCAGTAGGTACAGAGCCATAGTGGCGGTAGGCGACAACACTCGGCGCCGGGAGGTAGTGGAGCGCCTCGCCAGGACGGGCGTGGCCATGAGCAGCGTCGTCGCTGCCTCGGCGAAGGTCTCACCCTTCGCAAACCTGGCCGAAGGGGTCATGATCTGCACCAACGCAGTAGTCAACAGCGGGGCAAGCGTTGGGGCGCACAGCATCGTCAACACCGCGGCCACGGTCAGCCATGATGCCGCGATCGGCTCGTTCGTCCATCTCGCCCCCGGAGCCCACATCGGTGGAGGCGCGAGCGTAGGGGACGGTGTGCTACTCGGCACCGGAGCCGTTGTCAACCCAATGGTGAACGTCGGTGCCTGGAGCACCGTGGGCTCCGGCGCGGTCGTCGCGAGGGACGTAGCCGCCGGCCGAATCGCCTACGGAGTGCCGGCGCGAGAACACGTCTCAAGCCAGAGCAAGCCTACGACGACGTGACCACTCTCTTCCCCGTCAGCCGGTAGTACACTCCGGGCCGTCGGGCTCTAATGTAGGCCCCGATCGGCTTGGGGATCACGCTGACCGCGGGCACCTGTACCACCTGGAAGCCCAGTCCGCTCTTGAACCGGCACAGCCCTTCGTTCTCGGGCGCGTGGAGTCCCGAACAAACGGTATCTACCTTGCCGGACCCCACACCCATCGAGATGGCCTCCACGTACAATCCGGTTGAGATTCCGCTGCCGAGAGCCTCCGCCGCCACGATCAGTTCTTTCAAGTAGAGTGTCCCGTCCACCGCGAAGGCCTCCATGTACCCNNGACCATCCACGATCCCGCCGATGAAGAACTTGCGGTCGTCGGCCGTGCTCTTCTTCATGCGCCTCAGATACTCGTCGTGCTTCAAAGGCCGCCAATAGGCCACTCGCCGCAGAGCCGACTCGAATACTGCGTACGCCTGTTCCAGGAGAGGGCCTGAGTCCCCGAGCCGCATGAACTCAACCATCTCTCTGCACTTCCGCAGGTCGCTACGCCGGTTGCGTACAATGCTGTTCTCGTCGAAGCCATCGCCGATAGATAGGAGATGCGACGGAATCGAAGCGGTGACCGCCCCTTCGCGAGCGTCAGACACGCTCCCTCTGTAGCCCCAGCAAAACGGGGAAGGACGTCCGGCCTGTCTCGCTTCGAGGGGGGAGAGCAGGCTGACAGGCTGGTAGAAGCCCGGAAAGGTCTCTTCCCAGCACCGGTCTCGGCGGCGGGCGATCCGCGCTCCTTCGCCCTCCCGGAGAGAGGCCAGCTCAGCCTCGCTCATCATGAGCAACCCGGTCGGGTCGAGGGGCTCGCAGCCCGCCGTACGCATACTGCACCTCCAAGTGGTGGAACCACTGCAGTATACTGCGGGGGTCCGCTCACACCCCGGTCTCTCGCCAGGTGATCGATGCCCGCCAGACTGCTCATCGCCACCACCGTTGACGCCACTCTGGAGGGCTTTCTGGTGCCGTTCGCCGACCACTTCCGCAGCCGAGGATGGACGGTGGACGCAGCTGCCGCTGGTGCCTCCGGCAACCCGGCCGTCGTGTCCCATTTCGACCGGGTCTGGGAGATGGGTTGGTCACGTCGCCCGCTCGACGGCAAGAACCTCGAGGCCGCTGGGCAGATACGAGAGATGGCGCGCGAAGGACGCTACAACATTGTCCACGTCCATACCCCTGTCGCCAGTTTCCTCACCCGGTTCGCCCTCAAGGACCTCCGTGCCCGCACGGGCCTGAAGGTCGTCTACACCGCTCACGGGTTCCATTGCCATCCAGGAGGGGACCCGGTGAAGAACCGGATCTTCGCGACGCTGGAGCGGACGGCCTCGAAATGGACCGACGCCCTGGTGGTTATCAACCACGAGGACGAGCGCCTCGCCCGGAGACTGGGGCTGGCCGGCAAGGGAAAGCTCTACTACATGCCGGGCATCGGCATCGACTTGGCAGCTTATTCGCGGGAGAGCCTGCCCCCGGGAGCCGTGGAGGCCGTAGAGCGAGAACTCGGCCTGGAGCCCGACGGCGCCTTGTTCCTGACGATCGCGGCGTTCGACCCAGGCAAGAAGCACGCCGATCTTCTTCGCGCGTTCAAACTGGTGCACCGGCCGGGGATCCACCTGGCCCTCGCAGGCATCGGCCCGACCATGGAGGCCATGAGGACGCTGACCTCGGAGCTCGGACTCGATGAGAGCGTGCACTTTCTTGGGCAGCGCAGCGACGTGCCGGCTCTGCTGGCCGCGAGCACCGCTCTCGTGCACCCGTCTGCGCGGGAGGGACTGCCCCGATCCATCATGGAGGCCATGGCCATGCGCACTCCGGTCATAGGGACGAGTATCCGGGGGACCGGCGAGCTGCTTTCTGGCGGTGCGGGATGGTTGGTAGACGTGGGTGACGTAGACGGCTTGGCCGATGCCATGAGCCAGGCGCTCTCAGATGCACCGCTACGCCAGACTTGCGCAGCCCGCGCCCGCATTCGCGTCTCGCGGTACGCCCTGCCCAGGGTCATCGCCCTTCACGACGAGATGTACGACGAGCTGTTGCGGCCTCCTCTAGCCGGCTGAGCCGGCGTCGGGGGGTGGCTCACTCGTGCTGGCAGCCGGCGATGAACCGAGGTCGGTGGTCAAGCCACCTGGACCGTAGACTCCTTCGGTATCGAACAGGGCGAGCGGAGTGCGCAGCAGGATGCGCAGATCGAGCCAGGGGCTCCAGTGATCCACGTACCAGATATCCAACTCGATGCGCTCCTCCCAGCTCAGCAGGTTGAGGCCGTTGACCTGCGCCCATCCGGTCAGCCCCGGTCTGGCCTCCAGGCGGCGGCGCTGGTGCAGGGTGTAGCGCTCGTCATGGTCGGGCCCGGCCGGCCGTGGTCCGATGAGGCTCATCTGCCCGAGCAATACGTTGATCAACTGAGGTATCTCGTCAAAGCTGGAGAGACGGAGCCACTTGCCTACCCTGGTGATGCGGTCGTCCTCCCGGCACACCTCGGCACCCAAACCGATGTGCTCCGCTCCCTGCACCATGGTCCTGAACTTGAAGACGCGGAAACGCCGGCCATTCTGGCCCGGCCGTTCCTGCTGGAAGAAGACCGGGCCGGGCGAATCGATGCGGATGACCAGGGCGACCGTCAGGAACGCCGGCGCGAGAACAAGCAGGAGCAGCAGAGCCCCGAGCCGGTCGAGGGCGTGCTTGAGGTGAAGCAACACGACTCTCATTCGTTCACCTCCTGGGGCGACGGCTTCTGTAGGGGACGCCTGACATGCAGCAGGGGCCCAACCAGCTCTCGGACACTAGGCCGAGCAGCGGATGCCACCACGTATGCGACCACGAACACTACTACGCCCAGCCCCTGCCAGAGAAGAGCATGGCCGGCGATTGCATGCATGGCCAGTACGACCCCCGCCAAGCAGCCCGTCACGATGAGCGGCACGAGAAGCTGACGCCAGAAGTCGCGGACCCTCACCGGGGTCAGCCTCAGACAGTAGAACGAACCAGGTAGGGCCAGCGCGTAGTTGGCGATGGCGAACGCGCCGGCCACCCCGGAGATGCCCCACGCGAGACCGGCAACAAAGGAAGCGACGTACACAGCCGAGGTGAACATGCTCCAGTAGAAGAAGCGACGAGACTGTCCGGTGCTGAGCTGGGCGATCTCGACCGTGGCCATGGCAGGCCGGATGATCATGACGGCCCCCAGGATGCGGAACACAGGGGTGGCGCCCAGCCACTGTTCGCCGAGCAGCACCCGCACGAAGAAGCCGCCCTCGACTACGCAGATCATGCCGACCGGGAAACAGACGGTAGCCACGATGTTGGCCATCCGCAGGTAGTACCTCCTGTAGCGTTCGGCTTCGTCGATGAGCAGGCGAAGTACGGGCAGGCCCACCCTCTCGGCCAGATCTCGCAGTTGGCTCACGGGAAGAGCGACGAAATTGTAGGCCCGGTTGTAGAGCCCGAGGGGACCGGCGCCCAGGAACCTGCCTACCAATATGGAGTCAGCATTGGATGTGAAGTAATTCACGAGGTTGGAGCCCAGGACGTGCCCGCCGAAGCGAAAGAGGCCTGCCGCGCCAACCCCCCTTCTCGGCCGGGACGGAAGCCAGCGGCAGAAGAAGAAGTTCTGCAGCATGGCCATGACGATCCCGGCGCCGTTGGCGAGGATGAGCGACCAGTAGCCCAGACCCAACCAGGCAGCCACCACCGCGACGACGAAGTACGAGCCATAGGAAGCGATCTGGACGACCGTCATGGCGGTGAATCTCATGCTGCGGCGAAGCAGG
>PMIZ01000388.1 GCA_003157225.1 Actinomycetota bacterium
CGACTGCCTGTTCGCCGACATCGTCCTTCCGATCACGACGAAATTCGAGAACAACGATATCGGCGCCGACAGTGGCAACGGGCAGTTCCCCATCATCACCGACGAGAGACGGGTGATCGAGCGAATCGGCGAAGCAAAGAGCGACTATGAGGCTGTCTGCTTGATTGCTGAGAAACTAGGGATCCTTGACGACTACACCGGCGGGCAGACGATCGAGGAGAAGAAGGAACTGGTCCTCCGAGGGTCTGACGCGGGCACTATGGTCTCGTACGAGGAATTGGTCGACAAAGGATACTTCGTGATCCCGGCCGATCCCGATTGGAGGTCGAGGAAGGTTGTTCTGCGCGGGTTCTACGAAGACCCAAAGAACAACCCGCTGGAGACCCCTTCGGGCCTCATCGAATTCGAATCCGTCAACCTCCTCAAGCACTTCCCCGATGACAAGGAACGTCCGCCGGTTCCAAAGTGGATCGAGAAAGGTATCTCCCACGACGAGCGGATCTCGAGCGAGCGGGCGGAGAAGTATCCACTGCTTGTTCTCTCGAACCATCCCCGCTGGCGCATGCATGCCCAGGGGGATGACATCAGCTGGTGCCGTGAGCTTCCGACCGGCAAGGTACGCGGCTTTGATGGTTACCAATACGAGCCGGTATGGATTAACCCGGCGGACGCGGCCGACCGCGGAATTCTCGAAGGTGGCATCGTGAGGGTCTACAACGAGCGGGGCATCGTACTGGGGGGCGCCTACGTTACCGAGCGGGTGATGCCCGGGGCAGTCTCCATGGACCATGGGGCCCGCTACGACCCGATCGTGCCGGGTGAGATCGACCGAGGGGGAGTGATCAACACCATAACCCCTCACAGCGTTACGTCGAAGAACGCCACCGGCATGGCGGTGTCGAGCTTCTTGGTGGAGGTGGGAAGAGTAACCGAAGAGCAGATGGACGAATGGAGGCGGAACTACCCCGAAGCCTTCGCCCGACCCTACGACTCGGGCGCTGGCCTTCGCTTCGATGCTTGGGTGCAGACATAGTTGTCGTCGGGACAGGCTCGGCCGGCCTCGCGGTGGCTGCATCGGCGGCCGAGCAGGGCGCTGAAGTCGTGATGATCGAGGCAGCGCGACGCGGGTCTGGAGGAGTGGGCGCCCGCCCGCCGGCACGGTGATGCTTGGTCACGGCGAAATCACGGGCAGCTTCTGAGGCAAACCCAAAGGGACGAGAACAAGGAGAGAGTCTCAGTGGACCTCAACTACTCCATTCTTGAGAAGTTCAAGTTCAGCCGGCCGCCAGTCGGGGTGAAGTTCCTCTTTGACAAGCCTGTCGACTTGCCGAGGCTTCGGGCGAAGCGTCCCTTCTGCATGATGTTGACCGAGGCCCACAAGGGGGAAGCGTTCTACGCCGGCGATGAAGACCATCTCTGCCATGGCGGCTTCTGCCTGGGTGAGGATATACCGCCGGATTACGCCAGCGGACGGGTGGTCGCGGAGGTAGGGCAGGTAGCCGACGCCCGCGCCGGTCGCGAGGTATATCGCACCCTGCCGAAGCTCGAGAAGGGCACCGCCAACTATGTGGCGTTTGCCCCCCTGGCGAAGCTGTCCTTCGATCCGGACGTCATGGTGTTCACTGGGACGATCAAGCAGGCGGAGATCCTGCTAAGAGCATCGACCTACACCAACGGCAACCTGTGGACCGCGAAGACGTCGGTCGTCCTCGGATGTGCCTGGCTCTATGTGTATCCATTTGTCAGTGGTAAGGTGAACTACATGATCATGGGCATCAACGCAGGTGGCATGACGGCAATCAAGCTTCTACCCGTGGGCCTTGTGCTGGTATCGGTTCCCTTCCAGCAGCTGCCGACCCTGGTAGCCAATCTTCGAGACATGCCCTGGAATCACCCGAGGAAACCACCCGAGAACGCGAGCAAAAAGAGTCAAGACCTCATGGGTGACCTCGCGGAGTTTGCATAGCGAGAAGGATGACGACCGACAACCGTCACCCAGGGAGGAAAGTGCCGTGTCCGTGATCACCGTGTCTAGACAGGCAGGCTGCAAAGGACGGTACATTGCCGAGACGCTGGCCCAAGCTCTTGGCTACGATTTTGCTGACTACGCGACGGCGGAAAGGCTTCTGTTGCAGTGCGGCTACACTCGAATCGCGGAGGTCTATCAGTCCGTACCTGATTTCTGGGGCCGGTTCACCAGAAGGGGACCTGAACGGGACGAGATCAACTCCATGCTGCGCTCGGTCACGCGGGCGATGGCGCAGCACGGGAACGTGGTCATGCTGGGGCGAGGCTGTTACGCGCCCTTGCAGGGCATGTCCGACGTTCTTAACGTACGCCTGAAGGCGCCTTATCCGCTTCGTATCGAACGGGTCATGGAAGAGCAGCAGATGTCCAAGGATGAAGCGGCGGCCTTCGTAGAGGAGAAGGACGCGTTGGTGGCCGATTTCGCCCGGACTTCCTACGGGCTCTCGCCGGACGACCTCACCCTGTTCGACCTGGTGATAGATACCGGCAAGGTGCATCCGGACGCGGCAGTCCGCTTTCTGGTCGAAGCAGCTAGTGCCTTGCCCGGGGAGGGCAACGAGGAACCTACCGCCGCAGCGCTCGAGGTCGATCCAGTCATGGCCGAGGCGGTTTCAGACGAATTCGAGCGGCTAGCGCGCCTTCGTGCGCCCATCCCCCCGGCCTAGGCAACAAACGAGCCCTGGGGAGCCTATAACCCGAAGCTGTCAATGATCAGATGGCTTCTGCGGGCCTTTTCCGATGATCCACTGGGGGTGCTCCGTGTACTGTCTTATGCCCGGGTTATCGAGATCGATCTTCTCGATTGGGATAAGCCGTCTGAAGCATCCCTCTGCCTCGGCCTTTTCCAGGCCGGGTAGCATCATCGGCAGATGCTTCTTGGTGGCCTCGATCATCTGCTCCACCCACGCATTCATGTCCAAAGCCCCGGCCGGGCACAAACGAGCGCAGAACTCGCACCCGAGACAGGGTTCGCCGAGAATGGGCGGATCGACCGACAGATCGTTGCCGTAGGTGGGGCAGTTGTCCATGCACAGACTGCAGTGGGGGTAGAGGCACTTCTTCCTGTCGAATTGGAGCATCGGCCCGAAAGTACTGATGATGTCGGTCATGCTCCTACCGCCACCAATTCGAGGAGGCCTGGGAGGGATGGCCGGCGGCGCAGGTGGGATGAGGTCCGTCTCCCCGGCTCGGATGTGCGCGCTGCGAATGGCCATCTCCCGCCCGAAGCTCTCTGCTTCCTCCAGATCCATCTCGTCGGGGTGACCGGCGGTCGGGTAGGGCTGCGGCATGTGCAGGAGGTGGCAATCGCCATACCAGTGGGCTTGGCCGATCACGACCAGCCCGCGGGCGCTCAGCTTGGGGTAGATGCTCGGCCAGAAGAAACCGGGGCTCGTGCCGTGAGTGCAGAAGACGAAGGCGTGCTTTCCGCCGACGAACCGCAGCCGGTTCACGAAGTCGCCGACGTTTGCCGGATCGGCGCCCATCACCGGGGAACCGATGCCGATAAGGTCGTAGTCCTTCAACCGATGGGGATCGACCTGCCGAATCTCCGAAAGGTCACAATTGACGCCGGCCTGTTCGATCCGAAGAAACGAAAGGACGATACCGGCGAGATGAAGCCGTCACTGCCTGATTCGGCCGACCTCGAGCAGACGTTTCTGTGAATCTCCGAGATGGAGCCCGTGCCGGGCCAGTACACCTAGGGTGAGCAGACGGCTCGCGCCCCTGGGGCCGTCCTCAGTAGTTGGTCAACACGTCGCACTCGTCTACACCCAGACGGCAAAGCTCCTCGCGGCTCTGGCTCATCATGTCCTTCATGCCGCAGACGAGGGCCACGGGCTTGTCGAGATCCCCGACCACCTCTTGGCAGAACGTCTGCACATAGCCGGTGTCGCCCGACCATTGCACACCTTCGGGACGGCTGATGGTGAGCGTGGTTTCGATGCCGGCCTTCTCCCAATCCGTGATCTCGTTCTTGAACGGGAAGTCCTCGGGCACACGCACCCCGAAAACCGCGCTTACCTTGCCGAAGTCGGAGCGTCGGGCGAGGATGGAGCGGATGACTCCGCGCATGGGTGCGATCGCCGTTCCCACCGCTTGGATGATCACGTCCCGTCCCTTGTAGTTGTCGATGGGGAATCCCTTGCCCACCGGGCCCTTGACCTGGATGGTGTCGCCTTCCTTCATCTGAAAGAGGGCTCCGGCCGCCCCTTTGCCGTCCTTGACCAGGAACTGGAGCACGTCTTTGTCCTCAGGTGCCGAAGCGATCGCGAAGTAGGACTCGCCGAGGCCTTCGACGCCGAGGATCGCCACCTGGCCGGGGACGAAGTCCCAGTCTCTGTCCGGCCGAAGGGTGACGAGTTTCGTCTGTGGAGTCTCGTCTGCGATCTTCTCGATCTTCATACTTGTGGGCTCGTCTGACATTGCCTCTACCTCACTGGTCGTTCTTGGGTCGATCAGATGGCCTCTGCGGGCCTTCCCCGATGATCCACTGGGGGTGCTCCGCACTTGCCGCATTTCGTCGGAACTATTTCCTGCTACCCTGTCATCCTGCTTTCCGCGTTGGTGGCCACCATGGTAGACTAATTGCTCTCACAGAGCAAGTAATAGGGGTGCCCTATGGAGGCGAACAACAGAACTCAGATGCTGCGGCGCATGGACTACCTATTGAGGCAGATTCATGTGGAGGCCCTGCACCGGCGCGAGGAGTTCACTGAAGTGATCTATCTGCAGACGCACATACGGATTCCCCCTTCGGCATTTCGCGTGATCGACCGGTTGCGCTTGAAGGCGACGCGCGTTTCGGATTTGGCAGCCGAGCTACGTGATTCGTTGCCGACGGTCGCTCGATTGGTACAGCAATTAGAGGCAAAAGGGCTGGTCGAGCGAACCCGCGATGAGACGGATGGCCGTGCCTCGATCGTGCGACTCAGTCCGCTCGGCCTGAAGCTGGAGTATGCGATGCGGATGGAGAGGCAGGATCACATCACTCTTTGTCTCGATGACTGGAGCGACGAGCGGTTGGGGGAGCTGCTGCCCTTGCTCGAAAGGCTGACCGCGGATTTCACGAGGCACGAATGCTTCACGGAGCCGTGGGAGGAATCGTCCGAAAACGAACTCTCAGAGGCCGTGGAGAGCGTCTAGCGCGGCCACGCGCGATTCGGTTGGGGGCTGCGCTCGGTCAGTTCCGACCGGAACTTCTCGCTGACCGGAAGGCACGCCTTCGTCTTCTACACTCACGGCGCCGCAACCCTACCCGACCGCCGGTCACCCCGACGAGATGGATCTGGAGGAAGCAGAGAGCTTCGGGCGGGAGATGGCCGTTCGCAGCGCGCACATCCGAGCCGGGGAGACGGACCTCATCCCCCCGCGCCCTTGCCTGCACCCCGCGGCTCATCGTCTGTGACGAGCCGATCTCCGCCCTTGACGTTTCCATCCAGGCGCAGATCGTCAGAATGCCTTCCGAAAGCGCGCGTCGCTCATGTCGTTCGGGAGCTCTCCGCCCGTCGGCAAAGGGGCGCCGGTGAGCGGAGAGTCTCCCGCATAGGGGGCGTATTCAGCTCAACGGGATGTCTCCCAGGTTGACCGATTCCCGGGCATCGATGCTGCCGAGCGTCTTGTTCTGGTAGCCCGAGGCGTGGATGTCAAGGGAGTAGACGCCTCCTTCCAGGCCCTCAAACCAGAAGTCGCCCCAGCCGTTGGTCTGTGCGGTCAGGTTCTCGCCGTTCGGGCTGCGCAAGGTGAGAGCGGCCCCCTCGATGATCTCGCTCCTTTTCGGATCGTAGAGGGTGCCGGCGATGAAGTTCTTGGGGATGCCTTTGTAGTAGACGCGGGGCAAGCCGGCGAGTTCGGGGCGAAGGAGAGAGAAGCCGGTGAGATCCAGCTCGGACTCTTCCCCGAACGTAAGCGCTCCGGTGGGGCAGGCATCCACGCAGCGCGGCTCCTTCCAGCCTCGGTCGAGAAGATGGGCGCAGCCGGTGCACTTCTGGGGAAGGTCGAGTTCCTCATTATGGTAGATGACTCCCCAGGGGCAGGAGTCAACTATGGCCTTGTTGCCTTTCGCCTTCTCCGGATCGATGATCACCATCCCGTCTTCACGGCGGTAGATGGCCTCCGGGGCGGCCTTCATGCAGGCGGCATCGGCGCAGTGCTGGCAGAGCACCGGGACATAGTGCATCTTCACCTTGGGCACTGTGCCCCGGATGTGTTCTTCCAGTTTCATCCAGAACTGCCCGGTCTCCGGCTGGGGCTTCGCGTACGGCATCCAGTCGTTCGAGCAGTGCTCGTCTTTGCAGGCGATCTGGCAGTTGTAGCAGCCGTTGCAGATCGAGACGTCTACTAGGAACGCTTTCATCTAGAGCTCCCCTTCTTCGAGCCAACCGGCAAGACACACCCCTTGGGCGGGGTCATAGGGCCGGTTGAAGGCTTCCGGATACTTCTCTTTCCATTCGTTCATCTGAGCCTCGGTCACTTTCTCCACCTCGACCAGGAAGCTCGAGCAGACCATGCCGGTCGCGTTCCTGGAGGTACGGTTGTGCGGGGTAATGGTGTTGATGGCCCCACCCCGGTCGAACTCTCCCGGCACGATGGGGTCGTACCGGGCTCCGTGGTCCATGGAGACGGCTCCGGGCATGACCCGCTCGGAGACGTAGGCCCCGGCAAGGACCGCGCCCCGCTCGTTGTAGATCTTGAGGATGTCCCGGTCGACGATGCCGCGCGCGGCCGCGTCCTCGGGGTGCATCCACAAGGGCTCGTACAGGTAGCCGTCCCAGGCTTTTACCTTGCAGGTGGGCGCTTCCCGGGTCCAGGTGATGTCGTCGGCGTTCGCGTGAACGCGCCAGTGCGGGTGATTCGAGAGGACCAGCAACGGGTACTTCTGGGCCCGCTCGCTCGAGATGCGCTCGTCGTGGGAGATGCCCTTCTCGATCCAGTGCGGCACAG
Source organism: Actinomycetota bacterium (assembly GCA_003157225.1). The sequence goes on from PMIZ01000388.1 coordinate 6,970, forward strand.
GGGGGCGTTCCTCGTCATCGGGGAAGTGCTTGGCCAGGTTCTGCGAGAAGAACTCGATCTTGCCCGAGGGAGTAAGTAGGGGATGGGACTCCGGATCGTCGTGGAATCCGCGCAGGCCCGGAGGAACCTTGTCCCAATCGGGGTCTGTGGGAACCACCGCGTAGCCCTTCTCCTTCCACTCTTCGAAGCTCACGAGTTCGGCCATTCCGGAGGCGTAGAAGCCGTCTTCGATCATCTCCGAGACGACTCTGTCGTTGGTGAACTTCTCGTAGAGCCCGAATCTCTTGGCGACCTCGCCCACCACCTCGAAGTCGCTCTTGGATTCCCCGAGGGGGGCGATCGCCTGTTTCTGGTATGACACAAGGCTATGCTGTCCGTTCTGCGGGTCACAGTCAATGTCCTCGAGTTCGAACTTGGTGGCAACCGGCAGAATGAGGTCGGCGAAGTAGCAGTCGCTCTCCAGCCACGGGTGCTGAGCCACGATGAACTCAATGTCGGGGTTCCTCACCCCTTGGTGATAGGCGTTCGAGTCGTTCCAGCATGTGGTGTAGCAGGGGCTGTCGGTCCAGATCATGTGGATCCGCGGGCAGCCTTCAGCCGGGAAGGTGTACTTGACGAACTGGTCTGCGATCGGTGCGCCGACACGCGCCGTCCCATAGAAGCTGATCGACTCTTTGTTGAGAGCGTCGTGGACGAGGTTCTTGGGCAAAACCGAGCGGAATTGAGGCGGCGTGATCATGGGGCCCACGTCCTCGCCGTCTTTGCCCGTTTCGCCCGCGGGCGGCGGCGGCGAGGAGGCCGGAGGCGCACACTTGCCGCCGTCCATGTTGAAGCGCCGCACCTTGGGCATGTTGGCCATGGCGGCGACGATGCTCGGAAAGAACTTGCTGTTGGGCATGGGGTTCTGCTGGCAGAATTGCCACCATTCGATCATCTTCACGTAATGCTTTCCTGGTCCCCCCAAGCCCTGCATGGCAAGGAGGAAGACCTCGAGCCGGCCATTCTCGGTGGAATAGGCGCTACGGATGCCGGGGCCCCCGTTTCCGTGGGTGATCGAGGTAGCCAGCTTGGCCCATTGGTGGGCCAATGCCTTGATGGTCCAAGGAGCTATGCCGCACTTCTCAGAGGCCCACTCCGGCGTCTTGGGGACGCCATCCTCTTTGCCGAGAACGTAGTCCTCGAACTTGTCG